>NZ_JAQOSR010000047.1:0-50502 GCF_046718885.1 Bradyrhizobium sp. UFLA01-814
GCCTAGTGCGCAATTGCGCACGGGAGCAGGGACCCATGACCACCGCAATCGGCGATGAACGGGATCGCGGCTGCAGCGCGTGCAACAATTGAGATTCGGGGTAATGGGTCCTGGCTTTCGCCAGGACGACGATGGGGATGGTTCGCAATCCAAGATGTTCAAACAATGCGGTGTCATCACCCGCGCATGCCACATCCACCGCCGTCGTCCCTGCGAAAGCAGGGACCCATACTCCGCGGCGGGTGTTGTGAAAAGGGCTCGTCGTTCCAGCGTCGTTCAACAATGACCATTTGTGGTTATGGGTCCCGGCCTTCGCCGGGACGACACTGAGTTTATTGCATGACCCGAACGGGCTGATACATTTGGACCGACAACAATTGCGGTGACCGGCTTGAGTGAAGCAAGCGCAGAAATGCCGCCCGGCGCGCAACTTCTTGGACGCGAGTGGCTGGGCTTCGACGGTGAAATCGCCACAATCCGCTTCGAGGCGCAACCCTTGTTCACCAACCGTCATGGAACGATCCAGGGCGGTTTCCTTGCCGCGATGCTGGATTCAGCGACGGGCCTCGGCGCGCTCGCAGCGCTGCCCGCAACGCGGACCGTCGTGACGAAGACCCTCACCACGCGGTTTCTCAAACCGGCGCGCATCGGCCCGATCACGGCCAAGGCGAAGGTCATCTCGCAGACCGACCGCGACATGATCGTGGAAGCCGATCTGATCGACGCCAACGATGTGACGGTCGCCAGCGCCACGGCCGAGTTGCGGATTCTGGACAAGCGATAGTCCGCAGCCCTATCAGCAATCCCTGCATCGCGCCAGCAGGGTGACTTCGTTCATTCCGTAGCCGTCGACGGTCTCGACCGTGCAGCCAAGCTCGCGTTCGCAATACTGGATCCACGGCTCGGGCCTCGTGCAGTAGAGTTGCTGCACCGGCACCGCATTGGCGGCTGCCGTGGGGTCCGCCTCCCCGGTGACGAAGTTGACGCTGAAGCCGCGCAGGCTGGCGCGGCGCAGGTCGGCCAGCATCTCGGCGACGAACGCCTCCCAGGATCGGCGGCAGCCGCCGACATCGACATTCATGATGCCGCTCGCGACCGAATAGGTCGCGCGGCGCGGGCTGCCCCTGCCGACCTTGAAGCGGCGGCCCGGCGCCGAGAAACGGCGGCGCGCGCGGCTGATCATGGCGAGCGACAGATCGATCCCGAGATAATCGATCTCCGCTTGCGGATGGCGCCTTGCGAGATAGGCGCACAGCGCGCCGTATCCGCAGCCGATATCGTTCAGGCTGAACGGTGCGGAGAAGTCGCAGAGCTTCAGCAACTGGACGAAGCGGAGGTCCTGGGTGGCCTGGCACGACCAGTCCGCCCCGCGCGGGGTGGCGCCGTATTTGGCGACCCGCGCGCTGTAGTAGGATTCGACATCGGCATAGAGGTCGGAGAACCGCGTCCGGTCGCCTTCGGCGCCGAAACCTGCGGCCTCCGCCGCGATGCTCACGTCTTGCTCACTTCTTGGCTTTGGCCCGCCGCTGCTTTGCCATCGCAGCAAGCTCCTTGCGGGCGACCTGGCTTGGCTTGGTCGGGATCGACAGAACCCGATACGACTGGGTCGAGTAGATCAGCGGCGTGTGGCCATCGGCCGCAAACGTCACCTTCGGATTTTCCTTCATGGCGTGAACGCTAACCAGCACCGGCAGATACGGATTCTGCGTGAGCGCCTGGCGGAACGCCTGGACCACCCGCTTGTATCCGCTCACATTGGGCTGATCGGAAGGATAGTCCTTCAGTGTGCCGAGGAAGGTGTACCAGCGCTTCCGTTCGATCCGGTCGGCCGGCTCGATCCCGATCAGCCGGAACGACTGCTCGAGGGGATGATTGGGAGAGAAGATGTCGAACTCCTTTTGCAGCTCGACCATCTCCATGATCCCGCCGGGACCAAACCGCTTGTTCAGCAGATCCAGAACACCGCGCGTCGTATCGTCTTGAATCATCCGTCCCATTAGAACCCCCTCAATACCTTGTTTCCAGAAATGAAAAATCGCCGCGTCTAGCGGCGTCGCTCAAGATGCAATCGAAGCTGATCGAGTTGTGGTGTGAAGTAGACTGCCCCCGAGACGTCGAGCAAATTCTGAGCGCCGCCGACAATCTCGTCAAGCTCATCATGTGACGTGCTGCCCAAGGCGCAAATGATCAGGCCGCGCAGCACGGTCGCGTGCAGCTCGGCGACGCGATCGGTCCTTCGCCGCGCGACCATCAGCGCCTCGTCCACCGCTTGCAGGGCCGCATGGTGGTCGGCGGCGCGATAGAGCGCTTCGGCCAGATCCGCCAGCATGCGGGCCTCGAATTCGAGGCCGGCTCGCGCAGAGCGCGCAAAGTCGATCGCTTCCTGAAGCTGGGCGGCGGCAACCTTGAAGTCGCCTGCGGCGCCGCTGGCGAGGCCGGCGCTGGCGAGCGCCGCGACCCGCAGATAGGGCGTGCCGGACTGCTCGGCCAATTCGGCGATCCTCGCCGCATGCGGCTTGGCGAGTTCCGGCCGGCCGCGGCTCCAGCCCATCTCCACCATCGCAAAATGCGGAATGAACTGCACGACGGCGGCGAAGCGCTCCGGCTCGGCCCGCAGGACCTCGGCGATCCGCCGCTCGGCCTCGTCAAACCGGCCGAGCCGCACCAGAATTCTGGTGCCGAGACACCTGATCCAGTGCTCGACGTCGAAGCCGAGAATCTGGTTCGGGTTGAGACCGAGTGTGACGTTGTTGTGAAAACCGCCCTGCTCGGCAATCGCGGCAACCGCCACCTGCCCGGCGTCGAGCGCCTCGGCAAGACGACCCGACAGGAAGAACGCCTGGCTCAGCATGGCATTGACCGTCGCAAACCGTCCGACGTCCCCGGTGCCGGAAGTGAGCTTCAAGGCGTCCTGCACGAGATTGACATAGTCGTCGGCCGCCGCGGTCGCGGCCAGGATCCTGCCGTAGGCGCCGAGCAGGATCGGCTCGTGCACCGGGTCCGCCGCGCGTGCGTATTTGATCGCCTCTTCGGCGTAGGGCTTGACCTCTTCGGCGGACATGCCCTCACGCCAGCCGAAGTTGAGGATCTGGCCGCTCGACATCGCCCGCAGCCGGTCGACATATTCGGACGGAGGCTGGTCCTGCAGTAGGGCGCGAACCTTTTTCCAGCTTTTCATTGCCTCGGCGGAGTTGGTCTTGCCGATCCAGCGCGCCGCACGCTGCAAATGGGTGACGGCCTCCAGCGGCTGGCCCGCGGCCTCGTAGTGATAGGCGAGCAGCCCGGCAAACTCGTCGAGCTTGCCCCAGTCGAAGCCCTCGATGGCCTTGGCGACGGTCGCATGCAGCGTGGTCAGCCGCGACCGCAACTGCGTTGCATAGGCGACCTCCTGGATCAATGGATGGCGAAACGCCAGCAGTCCCTTGTCGTAGGGCGGCAGGTCGTACAGCAGCTCGGCCTGGCGGAGCTGCGCGATGGCGTTCTGCAAATCGTCGTTCGGCAGCGCCGCGACCGGACGCAGCACCGACATCGCGACCAGCCGGCCGATCACCGCCGCCGTCTCGAGCACCTGCTTGGCGATATCCTCCAGGTGATCGATGCGGGCGGCCACGACGGCCTGCACCGTTGCGGGCAACGGCACCGCATCGACGCCATGCTTGAGCCGGTAGTTGCCGCGTTCGCCCTCGACATTGCCGCGCTCCACGACGGTGTTGGCAAGCTCCTCGATGAAGAACGGATTGCCCTGCGCGCGTTCAATGACATTGCTGCTCAGCGAGGCCAGCGAGGGATGCCTGCCGAAATGCTCGCGCAACAGCTCGTTCGAATCGGACCACGGCAGCGGCGGGATGGCGATCTGACGGTAGTGAGACCGCTGCATGAAAGGTGCCGTGAAGCCCGGCCTGAAATTGACCACCAGGAACGTCGCGGTGCCGACGATGGCATCGACCAGCGTCTCGACGAACTCTTCGCTCGCGGCATCGATCCAGTGCAGGTCCTCGATCATGACGACCGCCGGCGTGTCCCCGGGGCGCGCATGCACCAGCGTTCGAACGAGATCGAGCAGCTGCAGCCGCAGCGCGCGCGGATCGAGCTTCGGGGCCGGATGCTCCGGATCGGCAAGCCCGAGAAATTCGAGCAGCACCAGCAGCTCCTGCTCCGACGCGGCCATCTCGGCAAAGCGGTCGATGACGCGACGCCGGGATGTCTCGATCGGCTCCTTGACACGGATGCCGAAGATGTCGCGCAGCAGCTCGAGCACGGGCTGGAACGGTGTTGCGCGGCCATGCGCCAGCACGCGCGCCTCGTAGACGCGAATGCCCTTGCGGCGGCAATTTTCGGCGAACTCGAAGCAAAGCCGGCTCTTGCCGATGCCGGCATCGCCGACCATGCCGACGACCCGGCCGTCGCCGGCAACCGCACGCGACAGCTCATGCTCCAGCGCCGCCATCTGCTCGGTCCGGTTGACCATCGAGGTCAGGCGGCGGCCGCTGCGGAAAACGTCGCTGGCGGGCGCGCTGAGCAGCCCGGTCAGCTTGAAGACCTCCACCGGCATCGAGATGCCGCGAATGGTCTGCATGCCGAGCGGCACGACCTCGACGAATTGCCTGGCGCCGAGATAGGTGTCCCGCGTGATGAGGATCGTCCCCTCATCGGCCATCTGCTCCATCCGGTTGGCGATATGGACGTTGGCGCCGGCGGCGTCGTAGGTCTGGTAGATTGTGTTTTCCACCGTCTGAACGACGACTTCGCCGGTGTGCAGCCCGACCCGGATCTGCATGCCGGGATCGGCCAGCCTGGCCACCGAATCCTGCATGGCGAGCGCGGCGAGACAGCCGCGGACCGCATGGTCTTCATGCGGGCGCGGCGGCGCGCCGAACAGCGCCATGACGCCGTCGCCCTGGATCTTGTTGACGATGCCGTCGTAGCGGTGGACGGCCTCCTTCATCAGGTCGAGCACCGGCTCCAGCCGCCGCATGCCGAGCTCGGGATCGCCGAGGCTGTCGATCAGATTGGTCGAGTTGCGGATATCGGCAAACAGCAGAGTGAGGTTCTTGCGTTCGCCGCCCTTGGTGCTGAGCGAACGAAGCAGCCGCTGCGAGGGCGCATCGGGACGGACGCTGCCCGCGGCGAGCGCGGTGCCGCAGCGGCCGCAGAAGCGGCTGGAGGGCCCGTTCACATGCTGACAGGAGTCACATTTGAGGCCTAACGGCGCACCGCAATCTTCACAATAATCGTTGCCAGCCCGGTTTGCGCGGCCGCATCGCTCGCACTGCATGAACAGCCTTTCAGTAAAGACTGCGAATATATCCGACGCGCGAGATTAGCCCAGCACATTCTGTAATTGTGTTAAATGCCTCACACACCGAGCCGGTCCCGCACCCGGCCGGTCAGCACCGCCGTGGTGACGCCGACCCGCCAGAAGGCGTGCATCGGGATCGGTTTGATACCGGTCACGGGCATGTCGATCTCGGCCTTGGGGCCGCCGATCAGGCGGCGGGCCAGCTCTGCGCCCATCGCGGTCGAGAGCGCGACGCCGCGGCCGTTGCAGCCGAGCGAGATCAGCAAATTCTCCGCGGGCTCATGGACATGCGGGTAGTGATCGGCGGTGATGGCAAGGCGGCTGTTCCAGCCGTGGGTCCAGCGCACGCCTTTGAGCTGCGGCCACAGCCGCTCGGCGTAGCGGATCAGATAGGCGACGTCGGTCGGCTTGCTGATCCAGCGCATCGGGCCGCGGCCGCCCATCAAGAGCCGATTGTGCTGGTCGATGCGGTAATAGACCGTGATGTTGCCGCTTTCATAGAGCACCGGCCGGGTCGGCATGATCGCGCGCGCGATCGCCTCGGACAGCGGCGCGGTCGCCGCGATCGACGAGAACACCGGCACGATGCTGCGGCGGAGCGCCGGCCAGAGATCGTCGGTAAAGCCGTTGGTCGCGAGCAGCACCTTGTCGGCATGCACGACCGCGCGCGGGGTCGCGATCCGCCACCGGCCGCCGTCGCGGCGGAGCGACAGCGCCGGGGTCTCGCCATGGACGGCAACGCCGGCCCCGATCGCGGCGCGCGCAAGACCCCGCGCATAGCTCAGCGGATGCAGGTCGCCGCCGCGCGCATCCAGCATGGCGCAGAGGTAACGGTCGCTGCCGGTCACCGCCCGCATCTCGGCGGCGTCGAGCAGCTTCACCGGCATGCCGCGCCGGATGCATTGCTTTGCCGTGGTCTCGATCGCCGCCGCGCTGGCTTCGTTGTAGGCGGCGCGCAGCGTGCCGTTCTGCCGGGCCTCGCAGGGGATCTGGTAGCGGCGGATCAAATCATGCGTGAAGTTGGTGCTGCCGTAGGAAAGTTCGATCATGCGGCGGCCGAGATCGGCGCCGAAATCCGCTTCGATCTGGTCGGGGTCGTGCTTCAGCCCGGGATTGGTCTGCCCGCCATTATTGCCGGAGGCGCCCCAGCCCGGCTCCTGCGCTTCCAGCACGGTCGCCGGCACGCCCTGCTCGGCGAGGTGCAGCGCGGTCGACAGGCCGGTAAAGCCGCCGCCGATGATCGCGACCGGCACGCTCTTGTCCGATGTCAGCTGAGGCGTCGGCGTCGCCTCCACCGCGGTGTCGGCATAGAGGCTCGGTGGCAGCGGCAGGCGGGTGAGTGTGGTCATGGGAGGAACTCGTATTTCACCTCTCCCCGTCGGGGAGAGGTCGGCGCGCAGCGCCGGGTGAGGGGTTCAGGTCCCACGAGAGAGCGCAACCCCTCACCCGGATTGCATCTAACGATGCAATCCGACCTCTCCCACAAGGGGAGAGGTGGACCGTCGATGCTGAAACGGCCTGACCAAGCGGCATCATGAACCGATCACAGCGGATGCAGCACGCGGCGCAGGAAATCCTGGGTGCGCGGGTGCTGGGGTTGGTTGAGGACGGATTTGGCGGCGCCCTGCTCGACGATGACGCCGCCGTCGATAAACAGCACGCGGTCGGCGACGTCGCGGGCAAAGCCCATTTCATGGGTGACGACAACCATGGTCATGCCGTCGTCGGCGAGCTTGCGCATCACCGACAGCACCTCGCCGACCAGTTCGGGATCGAGCGCGGAGGTCGGCTCGTCGAACAGGATCGCCTTCGGCTGCATCGCCAGCGCCCGCGCGATCGCGACGCGCTGCTGCTGGCCGCCGGAGAGTTTTGGCGGATGCACCTCGGCCTTGTCGGCGAGCCCGACCTGCGCGAGCAGCGCGCGGCCGCGGGCGACCGCCTGCTCGCGCGGCTCCCTCTTCACATAAAGCGGCCCCTCGATGACGTTCTCGAGCGCGGTGCGGTGCGGGAACAGGTTGAAGCGCTGGAACACCATCGAGACCTGGGTGCGGATCGCCACGATCGAGCGGTCATTGCTATCGACGCGCGCGCCCTCGACGCTGATCTCGCCGCGATCGTAGCTCTCGAGCCCGTTGATGCAGCGCAGGATGGTCGACTTGCCGGAGCCGGACGGGCCGATGATGCAGACCACCTCGCTCTTGGCGACGGAGGCGGTGATGCCCTTCAGCACCTCGACCTTGCCAAAACTCTTGTGGACGTCACGCAGCTCGATCATTTGCGGTTCGCCTTGTTCTCGAAGTGCCGAACCAGCAGGATGAGCGGAATGCTCATGGTGAGGTACATCAGCGCCACCAGCGTGAACACGCTGGTGTTCTTGAAGGTCGAGGAGGCGATCAGCTTGCCCTGCAGCGCCAGCTCGGCGACCGTGATGGTGGACGCCTGCGAGGAATCCTTCAGCATCATGATCATGATGTTGCCGTAGGGCGGCAGAATGATCCTGACCGCCTGTGGCAGCACCACGCGGCGCATGGTGAGCCACCAGCCCATCCCGATGGTCTGCGCCGCCTCGATCTGCCCCTTGTCGATCGCCTCGATGCCGGCGCGGAAATTTTCCGCCTGATAGGCCGAATAGGCAATGCCGAGCCCGATGATCGCGGCCTGCAGCGCCGATAGCGCGATGCCGAAATCGGGCATCACGAAATAGATGTAGAACAGCAGCACGATGATCGGGATGCCGCGGATCACGTTGATCAGCGAGGCGCTGAGGCCGACCAGGAAGCCGATCCCGGACACCCGCATCAAGGCCCACACCAGCCCGAGCACTGTCGAAAGGACCAGCGAGCCGACGGTGACGACGATGGTCAGCCAGACACCCTGCAGCAGGATCGGCACGAACTCGACGGCGTCATGGAAGAATTTTTGCATCGGCTCAAACGTATCCAGTCCCGACACACGCTCGAATATTGTTCCCGTCACCCTGAGGAGCGCGTAGCGCGTCTCGAAGGGTCGACGGCCACCAGCCGGGCCGTGCATCCTTCGAGACGCGGCGAAGACGCCGCTCCTCAGGATGACGGATCACCCCGGGGCGCACGCTCAGGAAGCGCCGCCCTTCTGGCCCCATTTCTCCAGGATCTTCGCGATTGTGCCGTTGGCCTTCAGCTTCCCGAGTGAGGCGTTGATCTTCGCGAGCAGCTCGGTGTCGCTCTTGCGGACGCCGATCGCGACCGTGCCGACGGTGACCGGCTTGTAGCCGTCGACCAGCCGCACGTCGGCGAAATTGCCCTGCTGCAGATTGTAGGCGAGGATCGGATAGTCGGCGAAGCCGGCCCTGAGGCGGCTCGCATTCACGTCGCGCAGGATGTCGGGAATGGTATCGTAGACCTTGACCTCGCTGAACAGCCCGGTCTTCTTCAGCGCATCGACAAAGGCAGTGCCGACCTGGGCGCCGACCACGGTGCCCTTCAGATCCTCCTGCGAGGCATAGGCCTTGGTGTCGGCCTTCGGCACCACGAGGCCCTCGCCATAGGTGTAGACCGGCTCGGAGAAGTCGATCACCTCCTTGCGCGCGGCGGTGGCGAACATCGCAGCGGCGATGATGTCGATCTTGTTCGCGGTCAGCGAAGGGATCAGCGCCGAGAACTGCATCGGCTCGATCTGCACGGTAAAGCCGGCATCCTTGCCGATCTCGGTGGCGAGATCGACCATGATGCCCTGGATCGAATTGGTCTTGGTGTCGAGGAAGGTGAAGGGAATGCCGGTCGGGGTCGAGCCGACCTTGAGCACCTGCTGCGCCCCTGACGGCGCGCTCAAGGCAAGGGCAAGCGCCGCCACCGCGGCCTGGACGAGACGCTGAAACGACATCGCAACACCTCCCGAAGCTGGCCTTGGCGCCGCATCGCCCGCGCGTTTCGCGCTTTTGGTTGCGGGCGACGCCGTTCCGGCCTATTTTCACCAATATGAAATTGTGGTCACGAAACCGCGGCCAATGCAAGCGGTTTTCATGCACATGAAGGAAGCGGATTGACGTGAGCGGCGGCAAGAGAATGCGTAAAGGCGCGGCAGCGAAGCCCGCAACGGCACGCCGCGCCGCCAGAAAGCCGGCCAGCAAGCCGGCCGAGCCCGCGATGGATCTCGCGGTCGGGCGCCGCATCCGCGACCTGCGCCGCAGTAAGGAGATGTCGCTGGAGGTGGTCGCCGCGCGCACCGACTTGTCGATCGGCTTCATCAGCCAGATCGAGCGCGGCCTGTCGTCGCCCTCGCTGCGCGTGCTGGCGACATTGGCCGACGTGCTCGGCGTCGGCATCGCCGCGCTGTTCGGCGCGACGCCGAAGGATGACGGCGCCGGCGGCGTCGTGACCCGCGAGGTGCAGCGCGCCGAGCTGAAGCTGTGGCGCACCGGAATTTCAAAGCAACTGCTGAGTCCCGCCGGCAGCGAGAGCCGGCTCAATCTGTTCCTGGTGCATCTCGAGCCCGGCGGCAACACCGGCGACGAGTTCTATACCCACGATGGCGAAGAGGCCGGCCTCGTGCTCCAGGGCGAGATGACGCTGACGGTGGACACGGAGACCTGGACGCTGAAAGAAGGCGACAGCTTCCGCTTCGCCAGCCGCCGCCCGCACCGGTTTTCCAACCCGGCACGCGATGCCAAGGCCGTGGTGCTGTGGGTGAACTGCGTGACGGCGGCGGGGTGAGGCCCCACTCTCTCCACTCGTCGTCCCGGCGAAGGCCATCCTGCGTCGTCCCGGCGAAGGCCGGGACCCATTACCACTAATGGGAGTTGTTGCGCGACGCTGGGGCCGTAGCCTTCTTAAAACAACACGACCCTGTGGTTATGGGTCCCGGCTTTCGCCGGGACGACACTTGCTATTACGGAGCCCTCACGTCAAGACGCATCACCTCAGCCCCATCACCACTTCCTCGATCTTGATCGGGAAATTCCGCACGCGGATGCCGGTGGCGTGGAAGACGGCGTTGGCGACGGCGCCGGCGCTGCCGGTGATGCCGATCTCGCCGACGCCCTTGATGCCGAGCGGGTTCACATGGGGATCGTGCTCGTCGACCGTGATCACCTCCATCGGCGGCACGTCGGCATTCACGGGCACATGATACTCGGCAAGGTTCGCGTTCAGGATGCGGCCGGACCTCTTGTCCATCACCGCCTCCTCGTGCAGCGCGAAGGAAAGGCCCCAGATCATGCCGCCGCGCAGCTGGCTCTGCACCATCAACGGATTGATGATGCGCCCTGCGGCGAACGCGCCGACCAGCCGCGTGGCGCGGATCTGGCCGAGATCCGGATCGACCTTCACCTCGGCAAAGACAGCGCCATGCGCATGCATCGCATATTGCGATTGCGCCGCCGGATCGGCCGCACCCGTGCCGGAGGCCTCGACCTCGGCAACGCCGGCGCGCGCCAGGATCTCGGCGTAGCTTTCGCTGCGCGCGTCATCGTCGCGGCGATGGAGCCGCCCGGCCCGCGCCACCACGCCGGTATTGCCGGCGCCGAACAGCGGCGAGCGCTCATCGGAGGTCGCAAGCTCGGCGAGTTTTGCGATCACAGCCGCCCCGGCATTGTGGATCGCAGCACCGACCGTTGCAGTGTGCGCCGAGCCGCCGGCGATGCCGGCATCCGGCAGGTCCGACGTACCCGACAGGAACGAGATCTGCTCGAGGTCGAGCGCGAGCGCGTCGGCCGAGATTTGCGTGAGCGCGGTCCAGGCGCCCTGCCCCATGTCATGCGCGCCGCTCTCCATCACGCCGCGTCCGTCGGCGCGGATCACGGCGCGGGCATTGCCCTGGAACATCAGCGCCGGGAAGGTCGCGGTGCCCATGCCCCAGCCGACCAGGAAGCCATTCTCGTCACGCATCTGCTTGGGCTGCAGCGGACGTCCCGCCCAGCCGAAGCGTTCGGCCGCCTTGGCATAGCACTGCCGCAGCGCCTTGGAGGAAAACGGCTTGCCGGTGGTCGGCTCGACCTCGGCGTAGTTCTTCAGCCGGAATTCCAGGGGATCGATGCCGCAGGCGAACGCCGCCTCGTCGATCGCGCTCTCCAGCGCGATCGATCCGGTGGCCTCGCCCGGCGCGCGCATGAACAGCGGCGTGCCGGTGTCGACGCGCACCGCCTCATGCGCGGTGCGGATCGCCGGGCTCGCATAGAGCGTATGCGAGGCGTCCGCCGCCGGCTCGTAGAAATCGTCGAAGCTCGACGTCGTGACGCGCGCCTCGTGATCGAGCGCGGTCAGCAGGCCGGCATCGTCGGTGCCGATCCGGATGCGCTGGCGGGTCTGCGGACGATGGCCGACCGGGCCGTACATCTGGCTCCGCCGCAGCACCAGCTTGACCGGACGTCCGACCAGCTTCGCCGCCATGATGCCGAGCACCTGCGGCCCGGAGACCAGGCCCTTGGAGCCGAAGCCGCCGCCGAGGAACGGGCTGTTGATGTGGATATTGCCGGGCGGAATGCCGAACAGGCCGCCGATCCGCGTCTGCGCCATCGCCATGCCCTGGCTCGGCGTATCGAGGAACAGGCGATCGCCGTCCCACACCGCGACGATGGCGTGCGGCTCCATCGCGTTGTGATACTGCGCCGGCGTCTCGTAAGTTGCGTCGATCCGCTTCGATGCCGCGGCAAGGCCCGCATCGATATCGCCGTGGCGGACCTCGGCGGGATTGCCGATGCCGACCACCGGCGGCGCATAGGCCTCGCCGGCGTCGAGACCGACGCGCGCGATCTCGACCTGATAGCGCGGCGACAGCAGTGCCGCGCCTTCGGTGGCGGCCTCTAGCGTCTCGGCGATCACGACCGCGATCGCCTGGTTGGCGTAGCGCACCTCGTCGCTCTGCAGGAGCTCCATGCGGAAGGCGAACGGATTACCCTTGGCGTCGGGGTCTTCCGCAAGCTCCGGCTTGTGCGCCGGCGTCATCACGTCGAGGACGCCGGGGTGGCGCCTGGCGGCAGCGACGTCGAGCGCGGTGACGCGGCCGCGCGCGATGCAGCTGGTCGCGATCACGGCATAGACCATGCCGGGCGGATGATTGTCCGCGGCATAGCGGGCCTTGCCGGTCACCTTCAGCGTGCCGTCGGTGCGGGTCAGCGGCTGGCCGATATTCGAGCCGTGCCGGACATGCGCGGGGTCGCGGGTCAGATTGAGTTCAGCCGTCATGCGTTACGCTCCTGCAACGGATGAGAAGGGAGAGCCCGGCAGCGCGGGAATGCGATCCGGCGTGCCTGCGGCAGCAAGGGTGAGCGCGCGCACGACGATGCGCTGCGCGAGCTCGATCTTGAAGGCGTTGTCGCCGGACGGTTTTGCGCCCGCGAGCGCCGCGCGCGCTGCCTCGCGATAGCTAGCCGCATCCAGCGTGCGGCCGACGAGCACCTGTTCGGCCTCGCGCGCCCGCCACGGCTTTGCCGCGACGCCGCCGAGCGCAAGCCGCGCCTCGCGGATTTTTCCATCCTCGATGCGCAAGCCGGCCGCAGCCGCGACCACGGCGAACGCATAGGACGTGCGCTCGCGCACCTTGATGTAGCGGGCATGCCCGGAGAAGCCTTGCGCTTCGGCCGGCAGCCGCAGCGCGACGATCAGGTCGCCGCGCTCCAGCGCGGTCTCGCGCTCCGGCGTCTCGCCCGGCAGACGGTGCAGCGCCTCGAGCGGCAGCTCGCGCCGGCCGGTCTTGCCCTCGATCTCGACGACGGCGTCGAACGCGACCAGCGGCACGCAGAAATCCGACGGATGGGTCGCGATGCAGCCCTCGCTCCAGCCAAGCACCGCGTGCAGGCGGTTGTCGCCCTTCAGCGCGTCGCAGCCGGCGCCCGGCCAGCGCCGGTTACAGGCGCTGCCGGCGTCGTAGAAATAGGCGCAGCGCGTTCGCTGCATCAGATTGCCGCCGACGGTCGCAGCATTGCGCAGCTGGGCGGACGCGCCCGACAGCAACGCCTCGGCGACCGCCGGATAGTTGCGCGCGAACCCGGTGTCATGCGCGAGATCGGCATTGCGCACCAGCGCGCCGATCCGCAAGCCGCCGTCGGCCGGATGCTCGATGCGGTCGAGCCCCGGCAGACGCGTGACGTCGACGAGAAGGCTCGGCCGACTGACGCCGCCCTTCATCAGGTCGAGCAGATTGGTGCCGGAGGCGAGATAGCTCGCGCCCTTTTCGGATGCCGCCGCGATCGCGTCCGCGACGCTGGCCGGCCTGACATAGTCGAAGTTCATCATGCGGAGCGCCTCTGCTTGGTCGCGTTGATGTCGGCCTGCGCCTCGAGCACGGCCTCGGTGATTCCTTGATAGGCCCCGCAGCGGCACAGATTGCCGCTCATGCATTCGCGCACGCGCTCCGGATCGTCGCCGGCCTGGCCTTCCTGGATCAGGCCGATGCCGCTCATGATCTGGCCCGGCGTGCAGAAGCCGCACTGGAAGCCGTCATGGGCGATGAAGGCGGCCTGCACCGGATGCAGCTGGTCGCCGCGCGCGATGCCTTCGATGGTTGTGATCTCGGCGCCGTCGTGGCTGACGGCAAGCGCGAGGCAGGAATTGATGCGGCGGCCGTCGACCAGGACGGTGCACGCGCCGCACTGGCCGCGGTCGCATCCCTTCTTGGTGCCGGTGAGATCGAGGCGCTCGCGCAACAGGTCGAGCAGGGTCACGCGGGGGTCGTCGAGGGCAATTTCCCGGCGAACACCGTTGATGGTGAGGCTGAGTGGAAGATTCATGCAGGGCTCCGATCCGTGTATGGTCGGGTTGAATCGAGGCAACGGAAGCCCGTGGCCGCCGATGCGGGATCGGCGCGCCTTGTCAGGCCCGGTGCTGGTCGCCATATACGGAGGCATCCTCCGTTTACAAGGGAGGGTGAAAAGAAAAAGCCAATGAAAAAACTAATGGCCGGTCGATCACCAGAAATTGCACGCAAGCCCCGCGCCGACGCCGTGCGCAATCGCGAGCGCGTGCTGGAAGCGGCCAAGGCCGTGTTCTCGGCCGGCGGCAGCGAGGCGAGCCTCGAGGCGGTGGCGCGCCATGCCGGCGTCGGCATCGGCACGCTGTATCGCCATTTTCCGACCCGCGAGGCGCTGTATGAGGCGGTCTATCGCCGCGAGGTCGAGCAGCTGGGCGACCTGGCCGAGCAACTGCAATGCGCGCCCGAGCCGGTCGACGCGCTGCGGCGCTGGCTGCGCGCCAATGTGGAATTCGTCGCCACCAAGAAGGGCATGGTCGCGGCACTGGCGCTGGTCGCGCACGGCTCGACCGAGTTGCATGCCTATTCGTTCGACCGCCTGACCAAGGCGATCGGCACCCTGCTCGCGCGCGCGGTCGCGGCCGGCGCGATCCGCGGCGACATCAGCGCCGAGGACGTGCTGCGCGCGCTGATCGGCATGTGCTACATGCACGACCAGCCCGGCTGGCAGACCACCGCGCTGCGGCTGCTGGACGTGTTCGTGGACGGCCTGCGGGTGCAGCCGGTCGGCACAACGGCAAAGCCTGCGAAGAAAGCCAACCCAAAGCCGTCACGCTGACCGTAGCCATCGTAGCCCGCGGTGAGCGAAGCGGCGGCCGCCGCTCAAGGACGTCCGGTCCGTGGCAGCAGCCAACGCATGATGATTGCATGCGGTGTTCGCCGGCTGCTGTGCGGCAAGTCATGCCGCTGCAGCGCCGACGCCGCGAAGGCCGATGCCTGCTCGCTGGATTGCCGCTTCTCGCGCGCCAGCAACATCCATTCGCGGATCACGGCGCGTCGCACCTTGGACATGGTGATTTCCCTTCGCAATAAGCCGCGATAAGCGCGTCACGCCGCCAGCTGCAGCGGATGGGCTTGCGACCGCCGCGCCGACAGCGCGCAGCCGCATTGATGCACGATGCCCTGCTCGACGACGAAGCCGCGCCGCTCCAGCGACGCCCGCAGGCTTTGGCTGGCCGAGGCCTTCTGTGCATCGACCCACACTACCAGCACCGCGCGGGCGCTGAGGACATTCGTCAACCAGTCCAACGCCGGCTCGAGTGCGAGAAGCGTGCGCCGCCGCCAATCGACCAGCGCAACGTCGTACTGACCGGCCGGGCGGCCGCAATTGCCCGACGCCGCAGCGCGCGCATAGCCGCGCCGCTGCAGCTCGAACATCAATTCCATGCTCCTCGTGCCGGCCACGACGATGCGCTGTTGCGTCGTGCAGCCGGCAAGCGCGATCATCGGCTCGATGATCCGGTCGCCGATAGCAATCTGAAGCGAAGACATGACATCACCTGTTCCCGTTCGCTCACGCGCGTCCGGCCGGGCCTCGGCGGCCTGGCGTCCGCGGGAGCACTTGCATCGGGCTCAATATCTTCAGGGCGGGATATGAATTCGAGAGCGCTGCGGGCTCCGCGGCATATGAGCCGTATAAGCCCGCGGCCGGATGCGATGGCGGCGGCCGATGACGCGGCGTGAGTCGAACAAGGAGGCCGCGCCAGTGTGCTAAAGTGCACAGACGATCAGATCGGCATTCGGTTAGATCGTCGCATTGCCAAGCCTGGTACATACATATCTGTTTATACTCGCGATCCAGCCCGGCCATCGTGCCGGGCTTTTTCATTGGGCCATCGCGCGTATAACGAAAACCCCGCGCTGAGGCGGGGCTTCCGCGATCATCGCGGATTGGTCCGCGTTCCGCTGTTGTTGCCGGGCAGGTTCGACGTCCCGCTCCCTGTCGCGGAATTGTTGTTGGGGTCGGTCGAGTAATTCGGCGTCGAGGTGCCCGGGTTGTTCATGTTGCCGGTCGTGCTGCCGGGCGGATTGCTCATTCCCGAGCCCTGGCCCATGCCGGTGGTGCCTCCGGTACCGGTTCCCGTACCCGAACTGCCCGTTCCCGCGCTCGCACCGCCCGCCGATCCGCCACCGGCGCCGCCGCCCCCCTGCGCGAAGGCGAACGAAGTCGGCAGCATCATCGCCGCAGCGAGACCGATCGTTGCCAGTTTCTTCATGTGAAATCCTTTCCTGGTTCGGACGAGCAACGTGCTCCGCAAGGCGGGCGTTCCTAAGCCATCGCCGCAGGATGGAGCGGCGTTCCGCGCGGCGCGAGGAACTTGAACTGGCCGGCCTTGTTAGGCCGGAGAACGAACGTTCGGGAGGTGCTCCCCGCTTGAAGACACTTCAAATGCAGCACGAGATCACGGCCGAACTGGAAAGACGATCCGGTGTCACAGGCCTGAAGCTGATCCGGCTCAAGGGCTATACGCCAAGCTGGGATCTTGGCGGCACGCGCGAGACCGCGCTGGATGAGGCAAAGGAAAGAGAGCTTCGCGCCACCGTGACGGCGATGCAGGACGAGTTCGACATCGCCTAGGACCGTTGCACGAGCAAGTTGCACCGAGCAGCCCGAAGCCGTGCGTGAATGATCATGACGCACTTGGTGGCGTCGAGCCAACCGGGCGCGCAATAATATGTCGTCCTACGATATATTCCACGCCAGGGACAAGTTTGGCGCTTCCCAAGCGGCGATAACGACACGCGAATTCCGGCCATTGAACGAACGTCGAATGCGCGATCCGACGTTTCCATTCGCGCGCCGTGCTCCGGAATGATTATGCTGGCAAAAAACAGGTAGACGCGGAGGCAAACTCCGCGATCTGCCGATCGGCCATGGCGAGGAAAACGCGCGTTCGCGCTCGAGCTTTCGAGGACGACTCCCGACATTCGGGAAAAGATGCGCCTGCCGTTCATTTGGATCGCAGAAATGAACGAGAGCATCTCATCTCGGTTTATCCGCTACCCGATCGGCACCTCGCTGCTGATGGCCGGCATTCTGTTCGTCGGAATGGTCGCCTATCCCCTGCTGCCGGTCGCGCCGCTGCCGCAAGTCGACTTTCCGACCATCCAGATCTCCGCAAGTCTGCCCGGCGCCAGCCCCGAAACCATGGCCTCCTCGGTTGCGCAGCCGCTGGAGCGGCAATTCGCGCAGATTCCGGGCATTGCCCAGATGACCTCGACGAGTTCGCTCGGGTCGACCGCAGTCACCATTCAGTTTGATCTGAACCGCAGCATCGACGGCGCCGCCAACGACATTCAGGCGGCGATCAATGCCGCAGGCGGTCAGTTGCCCAAGAACCTGCCGACGCCGCCGACCTATCGCAAGGTCAACCCGGCGGACTCGCCGATCCTGCTGCTGTCGGCGACCTCGGACACCCTGCCGCTCATCACCGTGAGCGATGCGGTCGACGCCCAGCTCGGGCAGCAGATCAGTCAGATTTCGGGCGTCGCCCAGGTGTTCATCGGCGGGCAGCAGAAGCCGTCGATTCGCGTGCAGATCGATCCCGCCAAGCTGGTCGCCAAGGGGCTCTCGCTGGAAGATATCCGCAGCCAGATCGCGATCACGACGGTCGACAGTCCGAAGGGCAACATCGACGGCACGAGCCGCGCCTACACGATCTACGCCAACGATCAGCTGCTGGACGCCAAGGACTGGAATGACGTGATCATCGCCTACCGCAACGGCGGCCCGTTGCGGATTCGCGACATCGGCCAGGCCGTCGCCGGGCCGGAGGACATGAAGCGGGTCGCCTGGGCGGACGGCAAGCGCGGCGTGTTCCTCGTCATCTTCAAGCAACCCGGCGCCAACGTCATCGGAACGGTCGACAGGATCAAGGAGCAGCTTCCAAGGCTGGTTGCCGCCATTCCGCCCGCCATCAGGATCAAGATCATCAGCGACCGGACATTGACCATCCGCGCCGCGGTCGAGGACGTGCAGATCACGCTGCTCATCACCATCGTTCTGGTCGTCATGGTGATCTTCCTGTTCCTGCGCAGCTTCTGGGCCACGGTAATTCCCGCCGTGACCGTGCCGCTCGCGCTGCTCGGCGCCTGCGCGCTGATGTGGGTGTTCGGCTACACGCTCGACAACCTTTCGCTGATGGCACTGACGATCGCCGTCGGCTTCGTGGTCGACGACGCCATCGTGATGCTGGAAAACATCACGCGGTACGTCGAGCAGGGCGCGCGGCCGCTTGCCGCGGCACTGCAGGGCGCCGGCGAGATCGGTTTTACCATCCTGTCGATCAGCATCTCGCTGGTCGCGGTGCTGATCCCGCTGCTGCTGATGGGTGGCGTGATCGGCCGGCTGTTCCGCGAATTTGCCGTGACCCTGGCGATGGCGATCTTCGTCTCCCTGGTGGTGTCGCTGACGCTGACGCCGATGATGGCATCGCGCTTCCTGCGCGCGCGTGGCGAGACGAAGCACGGCCGGCTCTACCTATGGAGCGAGGCGGCATTCGACAGGATGCTGCATGGCTATCAACGTGGCCTCGACCTGGCGCTGAGCTGGAGCCGGACCACGCTCTGCATCTTCTTCGCGACGGTCGCTCTGTCGGTCTATCTGTTCGTGATCATTCCGAAGGGATTCTTCCCGCAACAGGACAATGGCTTCCTCAACGCCGTGTCGGAGATGGCCCAGGATATCTCTTTCGCCGACATGGAGCGGCATCAGGAAGAACTCAGCAGGATCGTTCGGGCCGATCCCGCGGTGGAGAGCATGGCCGAGTTCATCGGCGGTGGCGGCACCGCGCTGAATTCGGGTCGCATGTACATCACGCTGAAGCCGCGCGAGGAGCGCGACGCGAGCGCGCAGCAGATCATCGCGCGGCTGCGGCCGAAGCTCGAGGCGGTCGAGGGAGCACGCCTCTACATGCAGGCGTCCCAGGACGTCCGGCTGGGCGGCCGCGCGACGCGGACGCAGTTCGAATACACGCTGCAGGACGCCAAGCTCGACGAGCTGAACGAATGGGCGCCGAAGATTCTGGCCAGGATGAAGACGCTGCCGGAACTGCGCGACGTCGCCACCGACCAGCAGACCGAGGGAACGACGCTGACGCTGACCATCGATCGCGACACCGCGTCGCGCTTCGGCATCCAGCCGCAACTGATCGACGACACGCTGTACGACGCGTTCGGCCAGCGCCAGGTGACCCAATACTTCACCCAGCTCAACAGCTATCACGTCATCCTGGAGATCCTCCCCGAATTGCAGGGCAAGCTCGACACGCTCAACAAGATCTACATCAAGTCGCCGACCACGGGGGACGAGGTGCCGCTCTCCGTGTTCTGCAAGTGGACCACGATTCCGGTGCGCCCGCTCGCGATCGCGCACCAGGGACAGTTTCCTGCGACCACGATCAGCTTCAACCTCGCGCAAGGGGTGGCGCTCGGCCAGGCCACCGATGCGATCCAGAACGCCGTCGCCGATCTCGGTGCTCCAGCCACGCTCAGCTCGAGTTTCCAGGGCACCGCGCAGGCCTTCCAGCAATCACTAAGCTCGGTGCCGCTGCTGATCCTGGCCGCGCTGGTCGTGGTCTACCTGATCCTCGGCGTGCTCTATGAAAGCTACATCCATCCGCTCACGATCCTGTCCACGCTGCCATCGGCCGGGGTCGGCGCGCTGGCGATCCTGATGGCGTTCGGATTCGATTTCAGCCTGATCGCGCTGATCGGCATCATCCTCCTGATCGGGATCGTGAAGAAGAACGGCATCATGATGGTCGACTTCGCGATCGCCGCCGAACGCGAGGAGCATCTGTCGCCGCGTGAATCGATCCGGAAGGCAGCCCTGCTGCGCTTCCGCCCGATCATGATGACGACAATGGCGGCGCTGCTCGGTGGCGTCCCGCTGATGCTGGGCACCGGAACGGGATCGGAAATCCGTCAGCCGCTCGGCTATGCGATGGTCGGCGGCCTGATCGTGAGCCAGGCGCTCACGCTGTTCACGACGCCGGTCGTGTATCTCTATCTCGACCGATTCTCGAATGCGCTGTCGAACTGGACGGCAACGAAGCGAGACGACGATGTCGAACCGCCCGTGAAGAACGCCGCCGAATAACCCCGGACCGGGCTCGAACCCGCGATCGCAACCGCACTGACGAGGCGGTCAAGCCGAGCGGTAGATATCCGGCCGGACGATCTCCATGAAGCGCGACGGGTTACCGAGCGCCTCGAACCCGAATTGGCGATACAGTCCATGGGCGTCCGAGGTCGCGAGCAGGAAGCGCCTCAGGCCCTGGAGGTCTTCATGCTCGACAACGCAACGCATCAGCCATTTGGACAGCCCCTTGCCGCGATGCGCCTCGAGGATGAACACGTCGGCAAGCAATGCGAAGGTCGACCTGTCGGTGACGATGCGCGCGAAGCCAACCTGTGCGGCGCCATGATAGATGCCAAAGCAGAGCGAATTCTCGATCGCCCGCTGCACGGTCGATCTCGGAATGCCCCGCGCCCAATAGCTATCCTTCGCCAGAAACGTGTGAATGACCTCGACGTCCAGGCGGTGCGGATCGGCTGATATCTCGTATTCGGTAGGCATCCGCTGCATCGGCATTGGCGCGTTCCTTCGATCAAGTCGCTAGAGCATTCTCGGTTCTGATTGAATCAGAACCGAAGCCGCGTAGCCCGCATGAGCGAAAGCGACATGCGGGACAAAGACCCGGATATCGCTTGCGCTCATCCGGGCTACGAAACTTCGCTCGAAAGCGCTCTAGCCGAACCGGTGGTCGTAGCGCTTGATCGACAGCTCCTTGGTGTCGATCTCGGGCTTCTTCCCCGAAAGCATGTCCGCCAGCACCCGCCCGGAGCCGCAGGCCATCGTCCAGCCGAGCGTGCCGTGGCCGGTGTTGAGGTGGAGATTGGCAAAGCGCGTGGCGCCAATCACCGGCGGGCCGTCCGGCGTCATCGGGCGCAGCCCGCACCAGAAGGTGGCCTTGGGCAGGTCGCCGCCGCGCGGAAACAGATCGGTCAGCGAATGGTCCAGCGTCGCGCGCCGCGCGGCGTAGAGTTTGGTCGAATAGCCCGAGATCTCGGCGGTGCCGCCGACCCGGATGCGATCGCCGAGCCGGGTGATCGCGACCTTGTAGCTCTCGTCCATCACGGTCGATTCAGGCGCGCCGGACGCGTCCTTGACCGGCACGGTGATCGAATAGCCCTTCACCGGATAGACCGGCAGCGAGATGCCGAGCGGCCGCAGCAGAATTGGCGAGTAGCTGCCGAGCGCCAGCACATAGGCGTCCGCCTTCATCATCCCGGCGCTGGTCGCGACGCCGGTGATCCGCGTCGTGTCCGCATTCAACCCGTCGATGCCGACATTGAAGTTGAAGCGCACGCCGAGCTTCTCGGCTTCCAGCGCCAGGGCCTGCGTGAACATGTGGCAGTCGCCGGTCTCGTCATGCGGCAGCCGCAGGCCGCCGGCGAACTTTTCCTTCACGCCGGCCAGCGCGGGCTCGGCGGCGATGCAGCCCTCGCGGCCCAGCACCTCGAACGGCACGCCGTACTGCTTCAGCACAGCGATATCGTCGCCGGTGTGATCGAGCTGCGCCTGCTCGCGAAACAGCTGCAGCGTGCCGCGCGCACGCTCGTCATAGCGGATGCCGATCTCGCTGCGCAGCGCCTGCAGGCAGTCGCGGCTGTATTCCGCGATCGGGATCATCCGGCTCTTGTTCACCGCGTAGCGCGCCGTGGTGCAGTTGCGCAGCATCTTCAAGAGCCAGAGCCACATCACGGGATCGAGCTTGGGGCGGATCACCAGCGGGCCGTGCTTCATCAACAGCCACTTCACCGCCTTGACCGGCACGCCGGGGCCGGCCCAGGGCGATGAGTAGCCGGGCGACACTTCGCCGGCATTGGCAAAGGAGGTTTCCAGCGCGGGCTTCGGCTGACGGTCGATCACCGTCACCTCGTGGCCGGCGCGCGCAAGGTAATAGGCAGAGGTGACGCCGATCACGCCACTGCCGAGAACTAGGACCTTCACTTTTCCTCACATCCTGCAGCGAAAACGCAATCGCCGCTGCGAAACCAGTCTGCTCCGCAACGGCGACAGCAATTTGTAGAGCCAGCTAAGATATAGCTAGCAATTATCAGGCCACGCGCTTGATGGAGTCGCCGAGGATCGAGACGATGTCGTCGATATGCGACTTCTCGACGATCAAGGGCGGCGACAATGCCAGCGAGTCGCCGCTCATGCGGAAGTAGAGGCCGCGGTTGAAGCAATCGACCATGATGTCGTAGCCGCGCGCGCCGACGACACCATCGCGCGGCGCGACTTCGACCGCACCCATCAGGCCCTGGTTGCGGATGTCGACCACGTTCGGCAAGCCCTTCAGCGAATGCAGGGCATCGCGCCAGTAGTCGGCGAGCGAGGCGCCGCGGGTCAGCAGAGCTTCGTCCTTGTAGATGTCGAGCGTGGCAAGACCCGCCGCGCAGGCCACCGGATGCGCCGAATAGGTGTAGCCGTGGAACAGCTCCATGGCGTTGTCCGGGCCAACCATCAGCCCGTCGTGGATCTGGCGGCTGGTGAACACCGCGCCGCACGGCACGGTGCCGTTGGTGATGCCCTTCGCGGTCGTCATCATGTCGGGCGTCACGCCGTAGAAGTTGGCGGCGAACGGGGTGCCGAGGCGGCCGAAGCCGGTGATGACCTCGTCGAAGATCAGGAGGATGCCGTGCTTGGTGCAGAGCTCGCGCAGCCGCTGCAGATAGCCCTTCGGCGCCGGCAGCACCGCGGTCGAACCCGGCACCGGCTCGACGATCACCGCTGCGATGGTGTCGGCGCCATGCAGCGCCACCATCCGCTCGACATCGTCGGCGAGTTCGGCGCCGTGCTCCGGCTGATCCTTGGCGAAGGCGTTGCGGGCGAGATCATGGGTATGACGGATGTGGTCGACGCCGGGCAGATGGGTCGCGAACTGGCGGCGGTTGGCGACCATGCCGCCGACCGACATGCCGCCGAAGCCGACGCCGTGATAGCCGCGCTCGCGGCCGATCAAACGGGTGCGGCTCGGCTGGCCGGCGGCGCGGTGATAGGCCAGCGCGATCTTCAGCGCGGTATCGACCGATTCAGAGCCCGAATTAGTGAAGAAGACGCGATCCAGCCCCTTCGGGGCGATCTCGGCGAGCCGCTCGGCGAAATCGAACGCCAGCGGGTGGCCCATGTTGAACGAAGGCGCGAAGTCCAGCGTCGACAGCTGCCGTTCGACCGCGGCCGCGATCTGCGGGCGGCCGTGGCCGGCGTTGACGCACCACAGACCGGCGGAGCCGTCGATCACCTGTCGGCCGTCGACCGAGGTGTAGTACATGCCCTTGGCGGAGGAGAACAGCCGCGGCGCCTTCTTGAACTGCCGATTGGCCGTGAATGGCATCCAGAACGAGTCGGTCTTGATGGTGTTCGGAATCTGATGAACGGTCACGGCGGCGCTCCATTGCTGACTGATGCTAGTCGGACCACTCTTCCAGGCACTCAACAAGTCCTTTTCTGCCGCACCGCAAGCCATTGATCTTGTTGAGGGGCTCTGCCAATATTTGTTCGATCCGCAACACCTGCAACAGGGATTTGCCAAAGGAACTGTCATGAGCGTCGACATCGGCGGTCGGCTTCGATTCATCCGCGCGCGACACAAGCTGTCGCAGCGCGAGCTCGCCAAGCGCTCCGGCGTGACCAATTCGACGATTTCGCTGATCGAATCCAACCAGATGAACCCGTCGGTCGGCGCCCTCAAGCGCATCCTCGACGGGATTCCGATGGGGCTCGCCGAATTCTTCGCGATCGAGCCCGAGCGGCCGCGCAAGGCGTTCTATCGCGCCGACGAGCTGACCGAGATCGGCAAGAAGCCGATCTCCTACCTGCAAATCGGCGACAGTCTGTTCGGCCGGGCGTTGCAGATCCTCAAAGAGCGCTACGAGCCCGGCAGCGACACCGGCCGGGTGCCGCTGGTGCATGAGGGCGAGGAAGGCGGCATCGTGGTCTCGGGCCGGCTCGAGGTCACGGTCGACGACGAGCGGCGGGTGCTCAACGCCGGCGACGCCTATTACTTCGAAAGCCGCCGCCCGCACCGCTTCCGCTGCATCGGCGCCAAGCCGTGCGAGGTGATCTCGGCCTGCACGCCGCCGACATTTTGAACCCGGCGCGCGCGGCGGGCGACCCAAGCCGCAGGGGCCGCATGGCGCGGCCGCGCGGGTGACGTCGATGCCTTGCTCTCCACGGCTTGCGGCCGCCGTCGCAGCCATCGCGGTCCTTGCGTCCGGCCCGTCCGTTGCGATGGACGATTTCCTGCTCGCATCAAGCAGCGCGCCGACCGCGAAGGCGTTGCAGCCGCACCTCGACGAGGCGACGCGGCGCGCGCTGATCGACGACCAGCGCAGCTGGGTGAAGAGCCAGGCGCAGCAATATCCGGAATTCCTGCACCCGGCTTGGAACAAGCAGAGCTCCCAGGCTCACTTCACCGTCGATGCCCGCGACCACGTCGACGGATTACAGCGCGAACGCCTGGCGCTGCTCGAAGGCTTTGACGACAAGCGCGGCGGGCTTGCCGGCATCCGGCTCGCCCATAACGCCATCATCAAGATCACCACCGAGAGCAACGGCGCCGTGAAGGCGACCGGATGGAAGTGGGACCAGGGCGACTGGAAGGCCGGCTGCGACTACGAGATGACGGGCAAGATCGTCGGCGACACGTTTCGCTCCGACGAGCAGCGCAAGAACCCGGACACGCTCGAGCGCGATCACGCCATGCTGATCGTCAACCGGCAGGACGATTTGTTCGCGAAGAAGCGCTACTCGAACAAGGGCGGCATCGAGAACAAGGACGCCGACGAAGCGAAATGCAAGCGCCGGCTCGACAATTCCTCGACCGCGCGGCTGTTTCCCGCCCGGCCCTCGCCGGACATCGACAATTTCAAGGGCTCGATCAGATAGAGCGTCTTCAGGCGACGTGGATACCGGTTCGCGTGACGAAAACGCGTCAAGACAACAATCCAGAGACCCGTTCCGATTGAATCGGAACGGAAAGGCTCTGATCACACGACAGTTTCACAGATCGCGCGTCTGCCGGTCGCCCCACGCAATAACGGCGGCAATGGTGGCGAACATTGCTGTGACCGCGATCATGACGAGGATGGTGTCGAGAGGCATGGGTCGTCTCCTGCATATGATGCAGAGACCTAACGCGCCTGCGCGCGTATCGCCTTGTGCTGGATCAAAAGCCGACGCCGGAGCGTCAGCTCGCGCCGCTCAGCTTGAGCCGTTCGAGGTCGAGCAGCCGCACGCCATCGGGCACGATCAACACCACCTTCTCGCGCGCAAGGCGGGTCAGCGTGCGGCTCACCGTCTCGATGGTGAGACCGAGATAGTCGGCAATGTCCTGCCGGCTCATCGGCAGCGGCACGGTGACGGACACGCTTCCGATCCGGGCGTATCGCGCCTGCATGTTGAGCAAGAATGCAGCGATCTTTTCCTCGGCACTGCGCCGTCCGAGCAGCAGCATCTGGTCCTGCGCCAGGCTCAACTCGTGCCCCGCAAACTCATGCAGGCGGCGCAGCAGATGCGGCTTGCCGTCGACATAGGCGAGGAACGCCGATCGCACGAAACGGCAAACCGCGACCTCGTTGACCGCCTCCGCGGTGACGCCGTAGCGGTCCTGCAGCGCAAGTCCGAGGAAGTCGCCCGGCAGCGCGAAACCCACGATCTGACGGCGGCCGTCGGGCAATGATTTGTAGAGCCGCACGACGCCGTCGGTGACATTGAACACGCTCCCTGCCAGCGCACTCTGCTCGAACAGCGTCGTTCGTGCCGGAACCAGCTTTGCCTGGCTGATCCGGTCGAGCTCCTCGAGTTCGGCCGGCTCCAGCGCGGCGCAGACGCTGAACAGCCTGACCTTGCAGTCCTCGCAGCCATTCGTGGCGTGGCCGTGCCTGCAGTCGGAACGCGTCGCGCCGGCACACGAATCCTGCAGTGGCTCGGCAATGCTCATGGCTTCGAGGGTCCGCATGGTTAGGTGCTTCACACTATCAACCCCGATTTGATCTGGATCAACCGCCAACGGCATTGATGCAGATCAATGCTGCGCCGCGCTTTCCCCAGCAGTTTCGCCATCATCGGGGAATCCGGTGATGAACGAGCAATTCCAGGCACTTCCGATCGACCATCAGCATGCGATCGTGGCCTATCCGCTGGTGTTCATGCATGACGCCAGTATTACCACGGATCAGTGGCTGCGGTTCGTGCGCCGGCGCTGCCGCGGCAGTTCGCCCGATACCGGACTGATCGCGATTCGCGATCGCCGCGGCGTGATCCATGCCCTGTTCAGTTACCGCATCGACAACGACTTGCGCGTCCGCAAGCGGCTCAGCATCGGCGACCTGATCGTCGCGCATCTGCCCGGCTCGCGGATCGACGACGCGGTGTCGAACGTCATCGCCGAGGTTTCGGCGCAATACGGTTGCCAGATCGTCACCATCGAGCAGCCATTCGCAACGCGTCATGCGCGGCACGCCGGATGCCCGACTGCCGAGGCGCTGCGGCATTGTCGGCGCGTCAACTGACATCGCGCCGCTCGGTCGTTCGGAGCCAGCCGCCGAAGGCGCCCTGCTCCGTTGCCGCCGTGGTCGTGCGGGAGTAGCCTTGCGGCGGCTGGAAGGTCCGACTGTCGACGGTGCCACCGCATGCGCATCATCCTGATGTTCGTCGCTATTCTGCTCGGCTCGCTCGCTCCCGCAGCGGCTGACGACGTCGGCGCCGCGCAGGCCGTGATCCGCGCGCAGGAGCAGGCGTTCGGCCGCGACGACGCCGCGGCGGCCTATTCGCATGCCGCGCCCGCGATCCGGCAGATCTTTCCGCAAGCCGACATCTTCATGTCGATGGTGCAGAACCAATACGCGCCGGTCTATCGGCACAGAAGCTTCGAGTTCGGCGAGGCGCGCAGCGACGGCGACCGGATCGCGCAGCGCGTCCATATCGTCGACGCCAATGGCGAGGCATGGGAGGCGCTCTACACGCTGGAACGACAGGCCGACGGCAGCCTGAAGATCACCGGCTGCTCATTGCTCAAGGCCGGCCAGCCGGTGTGATCGCAGGGACCGGATCCGCCGCTTAGGCCAGACCCTTGCTCGGCCGGAGCCTGTCTTCAAGCCAGTCGAAGATGACTTCATTGGCCAATGTCGGGTTATCGATATGCCCCTGCATGGCGGCGGTTTCAGCACGCCGGAACAATATCAGCCGGGCGTCGCGATGAATGCTGCCCAGCTGGTCGCCAAATTCAATCAGGGTGCCCGGAAGGAGCCAGCCGGCTTCACCCGCGGTGACGAGGAGCGGACAATCGATGCTGCGTGAAATCGGATTGGCTTCCTCGAGCCATCCAGTCTGCTCGTTGCCGCCAGCTTGCCGATAAAAGAAACTCCTTTCGTGCGAGTCCCACATGCCGGCGTCGCAAACCGCTGCGGCAAACCGGGCGTCACTCGCGGCCGCCCGGGCGACCAGGGAGGAATTCCACGCGTCCGCCACGATGGCGATCCGCGTGTTGTCTACGCCGGGCGTTTCCGAAAGAAAGTCCAGGATGCGGCTCATCGCGGCTTCGAACTTGCGACCCTCGAGCTGTTCCGGTGGCAACGCCGTCTGGGTACCCAACAAATCCACGGCGAGCAGCGAGAAGCCGCGCTCGCTCGCATGGCCGGCGTATTTGGCGATCAGTTCTTCCTTATAGGAACCCGGCTCGCCAATGCATACGATCACGGGCCCATCGTCGTGAAAAGCCGACGGCAGATAATAGGCTTGAAGCGACAGGTCGTCTGTCCAGGGAATCGACAGCACCTGGCCCGCCGGAACCCGGCTGTTCAGAAAGTTGGTCGCGCAGCGACGCATGCCGTCGACAGCGCATTTCAGCAGGTCATTGGCGTATCCAGGAGGCCTTGCGGCTGCGTGAAAGTAAGTGGTGGCGCGAAGCCAGTTGCGACGAGCGGTGATCATGTTTCCGTTCTGCAACGAAATCTCGGCTCTCGCCTCGTTCAGTTGCGCGGTCTTGATCCACTCCCCGGACCACGAGTTCTCCGAACCGAGGTTGATCTTGCTCAATGTCAACCAACATTCGGAAACCGTTGAACCGCCCTCCTGTGCGGCGGCCAACACTTTGACGAACTCCGCCGACAGATCCTCGCGATCCGGCCAGACAGGCCAGCCCTGATCATCGAACTCGACGCTGCTTGACGAGGCGCCACGCACCCCACAGTGGTCATGCATATTTCGTCAACTCGTTCGCACCCGGCTCTGCTGCCGGTACGCGTTATCGATACGAGTCCGCCAGTTCGCGTCGACGAAGCGCCGCTTCGATAGCCGCGTGACGTTGGCGCCGAAATCGCAAACGCCAATCACCCAGCTCTCCCAAGAAACTATTCCAATGCCGGTTCATATAATTGAAGTAATTCGGCGGCGGCAATCGTTGATACGGCGGCGCAGGAATGCGTTGTGCTTATGTCTGACGATCGATTGTTGTCGATTGTTGCTGCCGCAATCGTTTCCGAGCAGATGCTCGGTGACGACCTGAACGCAGCCGGCTCGCCTCTCGCGCGCACGTGCCGTCGGCGCCGGCCGCCTCACGGAATCGCGAGGACCGCGACGTTATCGGTCACTCCAGCGTGACTGCGAGCGCACGGCTAGAAGGGCGCGATGTCGCTGTCCTTAACCAGGTAGTCCTGCATCGCCAGCGCGCGATCACTCGACCTGATGAATCGCTCGACGAGATCGAGAAAGATCGAGAACTCCTTGTCGTTCATGCAACCGAGCCAGACGTCGTTGACCTTCGACTGCATCGGCGTGAGCGAGTCCAGAAGGGCGCAGCCGGCTTGGGAGACCGTCAATTTGGTGCGACGACGATCATCCAGATCGCCGGCCTTCTCGACCAGGCCAAGCTCGGTCAGGTGCTGGATCGCCTTCGTGACACCCGCGCTGGTCAAGCGGAGGTATTCGGCGACGGTGACGGGGAAGACGTCGCCCTTGGTCTCGAGATAGCGGATCGTGGTCAGGATCGTGTACTGAACGCCGGCGATGCCGGCATGCGCCGCGTAGCCCTGGGTCAGGTGATGGTGGCGTGACGACAGGGAATGCAAGCAGCCCGCGAGACGCTGCAACTGCAGTTCGCTCGCTTTCGCGATTCGGTTGGTTGAAGCAGTCGCGTGGAACGCCGCCGGAAAATGGCCCGTCGAAGGTTTACGGTTGCGGCTTGGTTTTGCTGTTGCCTTCGGCATGCCGAGCGACGCTTCCTGATCGGACCGGGCGACATTTATATGATATAGTCATATAACTGGCGTGACATATTCCGTCCAGCTGACGCCGCCGCTTCGCCTGTACCGCAGATCACGATGCACGGCGGTTTTCGATCCCGGGCTTCACGAAGCCGTGCGCCGGTGCCGCGCGCCTTGCGCCGCGCCAGCATGCGCCGATCGCACGGGCTCAATAAAAAACCTCCGGCAGGGCATTGCCGGAGGTTTTGGAGGCTAGTTCATGAAGATGTCTGATATCTCCTCATCATCATGGTCGGCAGAGCAACCGACGCTGGTTTGTACATGATTGACTAATGTTAGTAAATCATACAACGAACCCTTCTTTCAAAATTAAAGCCCCGACAGTTTCCCGCCGGGGCTTTGATGAGCGATCAAGTCAGGATCAACCGGGCCTTACCAATTGCGCTGCGCGCGGAGCAGCAGCATGTAGGTATCCTGGTTGCTGAGAGAGTAGACAGCGGCCGGCTTGCCGATCGCAGCGCTACCCGGGTAGGTGATCGTGCCGGCGTAATTCTGATCCAGATGGGTGTAGGTGAAGTCAGCCGAGAAGGTCAGGTTCTTCACCGGGGTCCACTGGGTCTGCGTACCGATCTGCGCGATGCTGTAGTCCGGGTTGCACGAGGTCAGGTTCGAGGTGGCGCCGATCAGTATGCCGAACGATCCGCCCACACCCGTTCCGCCCGGGCCGCAGATGTAGCTCTTGGCGGTGCCGTTGTAGTTAACCTGGGCCCAGGCACCGTAGATGCTGGTGTTCCAGTTCGGATTCCAGTTGTGGACATACGCGCCGCTCACGCCGTAGGTCGTAATCAGCTGCTGCTGGCCGCCAGTGACGAACACGCTGTCCGGTGCCATGCCGAAGCCGATGCTCTGGTAGGCACCGGGAACGCTGGTGTTGCCGAAGTAGGTGAATGCACCGGCACCCGAGAGATCCTGGATGTTGTAGCGCGTTGCGCCGTTGGTATAGACGCCCTGGACGTTGATCGTGTCGCCAGGCCCGGTCGGGATGTTCTTGATCGACAAGGCCAGCGCACCAGCCCAGCCCCATTTGTCGTCGGGATGACCGGTCAACTCGGTGCCACCGTAGTAGGCCGCGTGGTTGTCATGCGCCGCGAACGACGCCTGGAACAGACCCCAGGCCTGGTCGACGCGGAGAGCCGCGATCAGATCCGGAGCAATCGTGCCGGCATAGTCGCTCGCGCCGTAGATGCCGAGAGCACCGGTACCGAGCGCGCCGAGGTTCTGCACGCCGGCCTGGGTGTAGGCCGACTGATCCTGAGCCGACAGCGACAGCGACACGCCGTTGCCGAACTGCGCGGTGTAGGTGAACTGGTTCACGCCGGTGATCGTGCCGCCGCCGCCGACGAGACCGTCGAAATTGTTGCCCGGATAGTTGGCCCACGGCGCCGAAAACTGCGAGACCGCCTTACCCATGGTGAAGCCGGCGAACTGGATGAAGGCGTAATAGACGCCGACCGTGCCGTTCGCGACTGTGCCGGAGCTGGCGTTGTTGGGGGCGGCGGACGTTCCGATCGGCGAGTAGACCGTCGAACCGTTGCCAACGCCACCGTAGCTGTCCGAGGTCCAGCTGAAGGTCGCGTCGAAGAAGGTACGAACCACGCCGTACTCGGTCGCGGTGCGGGTGTCGACGTTCAGGTCTTCACGCGAGCGCCAGGTGTAGCCGTTGGTGAAGCGGTTCTGTGCGCCGGCCGCGCCACCGTAGTTGCCGGTGTGGTCCGAGTTGGTGTTCGCCAGAACGTCGACACGCAAATAGCCGCCCAGCTTGATGCAGGTGTCGGTGCCCGGAATGAAGTAAAAGCCCGGACCATAGAGCGAGCAGACCTTCACGTACTCGATTGCCTTGGCCTTGACCGGAAGGTCGGCCGCCATGGCTCCACTGCTCGCGACGAGAGTTGCCACCGAGCCCAACAAAAGGCCCTTAACGATCTTCATGCTATCCTCCAAGTGATGCCTTCAAGTGATGCCTTGCACTGCTGGCAAAGCGACAAACGTTTCCCCTCCCAAAAACCGCTGCGGCGCAGCCATTTTCGAGATGCTCGTGGTCAACTCGGCCACTGCAGGCGTGAGATGGTGGATGCCCCCCATCTACGGGGCGGAACAATGCTATTGGATAGTCACATATTCAACTTATATTAGTTAGTCATTCTATTGTTTGCGCGCCCATGTGTCATTCAGGCAACGCCTCGACGAACATTTTCGTCAGACGCCCGCTTCATGGACTGCTCGATATCTGTGAAGATGAATTTTTGTTAAGGTGCGTCATGACCGAGCGCAAATCGACCGACAAACTGCAGGACGCGGCTGAGCGATTGGCCTGGGAGATCGTGTCGACCAGCGTGCGCCTGGAGGAGCTGCGCAGCATCTGGGCCAAGATGATCGGAATCACCGGTCCTCAATGGATGATCATGACGGTCCTGGCGAATGCCGACGACCGAAACATCGGCCTGCCCGTCGGCGCGGTTTCGCGGGCACTGCGTGTCGATCAGTCGTTTGTGGTCACGCAGTCAAAATTGCTCGAAAAGAAGAACCTCTTGCGCCGCAGGAATTCGAGCGAGGACGCCCGGGTCGTGAACCTGTCGCTGACCGACCACGCCAAGAAGCAGATCGCGAACCTGTCCTCGCAACGCAAGGAGCTGAACGAGTTCGTCTATGCCGAGCTGGATCTACGCGAGTTGCAGCAACTGACCGGCAAGATGGATTCGATCAAGAACCGCCTGGAAAAAGCGATTGCGAGGATCTCGGCCGAGCTTTAGGACTTCGCCGAAATCGCCGCAGTCCCCCGATCAGTCCCTTGTTTGCGCATGATCCCACGCAAGCGCTTCTCGCGAGCAAAACCGCTTCGCACTTTTCCGGATCATGCATTTATTTGGGCATGATCTTTCCGGAAAACCGCTTCGCACTTTTCCGGATCATGCCAGCGCCAGCCGCTGCCGCGCCCGCATCATGAGCAGCACGATGATGCTGACATTGAGCAGGTTCCAGGCGAGGCCGTTGGCAAAGGCGGCGGCATAGGAGCCGGTGGCGTCGAAGATCACACCCGAGATCCAGCCGCCAAACGACATACCGAACACCGAGGCGAAGATCACGATGCCGATCCGCGTCGCGGCCTCCGACGCCGGCATCGCCTCGCGCACGATGATCGCGTAGCTCGGCACGATGCCGCCCTGGAACAGGCCGAACATCGCCGAGATGATGTAGAGCGAGGTCAGGCCGTCGAAGAACAGATAGAACAACAGCGCCGCGCCTTGCGCGATCGAGCCGATCAGCAGGGTGCGGATGCCGCCGATCCGGTCGGCGAGGAAGCCGGAGCCGATCCGGCTGATGATGCCGAAGCCGAGCATCAGCGACAGCATCTCGGCGCCGCGCGCCACGCCGTAGCCGAGATCGCCGCAATAGGCGACGATATGGACCTGCGGCATCGACATCGCCACGCAGCAGGAAATCGACGCGAGCGACAGGATCGCGGTCAGCGCGTTGGTGGAAAGCTTGAGGTCGACCCGCGGCGGTGCCGCGTTGACATGGCTGCGCCTGGTCGCCGCGCCCATCAACACGCGCAGCACCATGAGTGCCAGCAACATCGAGATCGCGGTGAAGATGCCGATTGCAATATGGGTGGTGCGCCAGCCGACACTCTGCATGCCGAAATTGACCAGCGGCGGCCACACCGTACCGCCGACGTAATTGCCGCTCGCGGCGATCGCGACCGCGAGACCGCGGTAGCGCTCGAACCAGTGCGACGCCTCCGCCATCAATGGGCCGAAGGTCGCCGCCGACGACAGGCCGATGGCAAAATGCAGCAGGATGAAGGCCCAGATCGACGGCGCGTAGCCGGCGCCGACATAGCCGAGGCCGAGGATACCGATCCCGGCGCCGATCGCCGCGACGATGCCGTAGCGGTCGCTGATCTTCCCGGTCACGACCTGGCCGAGGCCGAAGCCGAGCATCACCATGGTAAAGGCGAGCGAGGCCGTTCCACGGGTCGCGCCGAAGTCGGTCTGCACCACGGGCAGCGCCACCACGACCGACCACATGCCGACGCTGCCGAGCGAGCCGATCACCACGGCCACGACAAGGCGCAGCCATGCCCGGCGCGAGTCGGGAATGAACGTAGCGACTTCAGGGGAAAATTCAGAAGAAATTACCACGGCAGGCGGAACTTCGTCGGCATTTGCCTCCGGGTCAAGCCACATTGCCGAGAGATTAGGCATGCGCCAGCAAGGGGACGCCGCCCCTTGAAACGGCACGCTCCGCGGCGGATTCGCGCGCGGCTAGCGTCGCATCAATTCCCGAAGTTCGGGTCCTGCGACTGGAACGGGCCGCATTTGGCGCGTTTCGCAAACCGCTGATCGAAATCGACCGTGCCCCCGCCCACCGGAATCTGTGTCGGCGGCAGTCCCCTTGTGTACTGGTCGACGGTCACCGTCTTCTTGTCCGCGCTCATCGTGACGCGAACCGGCTCAAGCGGCTTGCCCTTGTTGGCCTCGGTCAGGTCGAGCGCGTAGTAGCCGATCACCGTCTGGCCGGCGCGCAGGCCTTGGCCTGCCAATGCAACCGATAGCGGTAGATAGACCTCCATCCTGACGCCTTCGCCGTCGCACGCCAGCATGCGCATCATGGCGGCGTCCTGGCCCGGAGGCTTTGCGGCCGCACCCGTCGCGACGGAAAGGGTGACAGCCGCGACAGCCCCGAAACCACCAATCCAGGGTTTGCCGGTCGTTGCCGCCGCACGGTCTCCTTGGCTTGTCATGGAATCCCCCGACACGAAGCGACTTGCTCGGTATTTCGTCTGACGTCGAGGCTTGGACGTTCAATCCCGGTCCGTCCTCCCTCCCCGATCGGCGCCTCCGTGCGCCGCCGCGGCGATGTTTGGGCGATCGGGCGTCAGCGCTTCCTGTACCGCCGAACAGGTTGCTGCTATGATCCCGGCCTACTTGAACTGATCCGGTTTTTTTTGAAGCGGAAGGCATTCTGAAGCGCCTGCATTGATCACCGACAGTCATATGGAGGTTTGCCATGGCTTCTGACTGGCGTCTCGAAGGCGAATGGATCAAGAACTGCAATTGTGCATTTGGCTGCCCCTGCGATTTCAATGCGCTGCCGACGCATGGTTCCTGCAAAGGCATGGTCGGCATGCGGATCACCAAGGGGCATTTCGGCAGCACCAAGCTCGACGGCCTGGTGTTCGCGGCAACCGTCGACTTTCCCGGCGCGCTGCACGAGGGCAACGGGCAGATGCAGCCGATCATCGACGAGCGCGCCACGGCGGAACAGCGCGAAGCGCTGTTCAACATCCTGTCCGGCAAGAATTCGGCCGAAGGCACGCTGTTCCAGATCTTCAGCCTGATCGTGACCAAGATCCATGATCCGGTGTTCGTGCCGATCGAGTTCTCCTTCGACAAGAACGGGCGCGTCGCCAAGCTCGTCGCCAAGGGCGTGCTGGAGACCGAGGTCGAGCCGATCAAGAATCCTGTCACGGGCACGCCGCATCGCATCCAGGTCGTGATGCCGGAGGGGTTCGAGCACAGGGGGGCCGAGGTGGCCTCCTCCAACATCCGCTCGACCGGGGCGATCAAGTACGAGACCAAGGGCTCGCACAGCTCGCTCGCCAACGTCGTGCAGACGCCGGACGGCGTCGCGGCCTGACACAGCCGGGTGCGGTTCGGCCGTTCGGCTGCTGGGATCCCACCATGAGCGAGACATCGGCGCTCGAAAACGTCCTGCGACATGACCGCCTGATCTTTGCAGGCGGCATCGCCGCGGTGATGGCGCTGGCCTGGGCCTATCTCCTGGCCGGCGCCGGCATTGACATGAGCATGGCTGATATGCCGATGGATCCGACGCCATGGACGCCTTCCCATGCCGTGCTGGTGTTCGTCATGTGGTTGACGATGATGGTCGCCATGATGATCTCGAGCGCCGCGCCGATGGTGTTGCTGTTCGCCGCCCTGAAGCGCAAGCAATCGGCAACGCCCTCTCCCCTCGCTGAGGCCTGGATCTTCCTGTGCGGCTATCTCGTGATCTGGGCCGGCTTTAGCCTCGCCGCGACGCTGGCGCAATGGCAACTCGACCTCGCCGGCCTCTTGTCGATGGCGATGGCTGCTACCAGCGCGACGCTCGCCAGCGGCGTCTTGCTGCTGGCCGGGCTCTACCAGTTCACGCCGCTCAAGCGCGCCTGCCTGCGCTACTGCCAGAGCCCGGTGCTGTTCCTGAGCCGGCACTGGCGACCGGGCACGGCCGGTGCGCTGCGCATGGGGCTGCGGCACGGGCTTTACTGCCTCGGCTGCTGCTGGTTCCTGATGGCATTGCTGTTCGTCGGCGGCGTGATGAACCTGCTCTGGATCGTCGGCATCACCGTCTACGTCGCCTGCGAGAAGCTGCTCCCGGTCGGCCACCGCCTCAGCTATGCCGCCGGCGCCGCGTTGATTGTGGCGGGACTGATCGTGCTCGTGCATACGACTTGAGAAAGTGTCCGGACGTGTAGGAATATCGATCGCGCGACGGCGATCATCCTGTCGAAGAAGATTGAAAGCAGTGCGAGCTGGTTCACACTTGCCATTCGTCATCCGTGCCAAGATCGTTCGGACGGTGGATTGTGCGTCGCAGGCCGGCACCGCTGCTTGTGACGGAACTGACGAGCGACAGACGCTCGCGTGCTGGCGTCAAGCCAGATGCCCCACGCCCCCGGCCGTCGCGCCGAGAGAACCGCATGCATTTCATCGGAGGGTACATCATGCATACCTTGCCCGCAGAATGGCTACCCGTTTCAACTGCGCCAGCAGACCGGGATCTTGAAGTCTGTGTCCTGGACTATGATGGAATGGTCCATGCGCTCGTGTTCCCCTGCCACAAGGACGGCGCCGACTGGGTCGTTGGTTCAAATGACCACGTCCATGTTCAACCGACGCATTGGCGCAGTTGGACTGAGCCCGCCTAAAGCGGGCCCCTGCACCGCCGGGCGGACCCGGCGCAGGGCCGCCGGGGGACGCTCCATGGCGCCCGGACGAGTTACCGCCATCGCGCCGCACGGGCACGAGCCCCGGTGCGGCGTCAATCTCGCGCCAGCCCATGAAATCGGCTAGACTTGTCGCGTGAGGTTCAAGGGTGGGCCAGGAGGCTCGTCATGGAATCACACGTGATCCCCTTTGAAAATCGCTGGACCAACGGCAAGCATGCTTGGGAGTGGCATTGCGAGCTCGAGCGGCTGGGCGTGCCGACAGTCCGGACGATGTACTGCGAGCATGAAACCCACCATCGCAACAAGTCGGCGGTGGTGTTCGACATCCCCGCGGGCTTTGTCCACGACTGGCTGGCCTTTCATGACCGGCGCGCCGCCCGGCAGCAGTTCTTGTGGCGCGCCAGCGTCATCACGCTCGGCATCATCGCCGCATCGGGCGTCCTGCTCGGTGCGCTCAGATAGAGGCCGCAAGGCCGGCGGCGTCATCCGTGGCCATCCTTCGAGACGCCCGCCTTTGGCGGGCTCCTCAGGATGACGCCTTGTTGCGGGGCAAAATCCTGGTCTGGACCCTCATGATAAGGAGCGCCGCTTGCGGCGCATCTCGACCACGAGGCCCTCTCACCCCTGCTCCCGGCCGCGAATCCCCCATGCCCGGCGCCTGCGACGACCCGTGCGGTCGCGCGAAAGCACTTATTAACCCTTTGCTAACCATACACCCGGCAAGAATTGCCGAGTGAAGTCGAGTGTCGTCGAACGCGTCTAACGGGCGGAGATCCCCGTGAACGCCAGCGCGGTGCCTCACTTTCGGAACGGCGGCCCTGCGGCCGTCGCGCAGACGCTTGGCGGCCGCAGCCGCCAGTCGCGGGGGAGAGCGGCTACCATGGTCGACATCACGGCAGGTCAGGGCACCGCAGGCAAGAGCGGATTGCCGAGCCTCGGCGAGATCGGCGACATCTTAAAGCGCGGCGATATCGCGCTGGCGATCGGCGTCCTCACCATCCTGGTGGTGCTGATCCTGCCGCTGCCCTCGATCGTGCTCGACCTTTTCCTGGCGGTCTCGATCACGGTCTCGATCCTGATCCTGATGACCTCGCTGTTCATCCAAGCGCCGCTGGAATTCTCGTCGTTTCCGACCATCCTGCTGATCTCGACCATGCTGCGGCTGTCGCTGAACATGGCCTCGACCCGGCTGATCCTGAGCCACGGCCATGAGGGCACGGCGGCCGCCGGCCACGTCATCGAGGCGTTCGGCAACTTCGTGATGGGCGGCAACTTCGTGATCGGCATCATCGTGTTCGCGATCCTGGTGATCGTGAATTTCGTGGTCATCACCAAAGGCTCGGGCCGCATCGCCGAAGTCGCGGCGCGCTTCCAGCTGGACTCGATGCCCGGCAAGCAGATGGCGATCGATGCCGACCTCTCCGCCGGCCTGATCGACGAGAAGGCCGCCAAGGAGCGCCGCAAGGCGCTGGAAGACGAGAGCGGCTTCTTCGGCGCGATGGACGGTGCCTCGAAATTCGTCCGCGGCGACGCCATCGCCGGCCTCTTGATCGTCGGCATCAACATCGTCGGCGGCATCATCATCGGCGTCGCCCAGCAGGGCCTCTCCTTCAGCGAAGCCGCCCGCACCTACACCGTGCTGACGGTCGGCGACGGCCTCGTCACCCAGGTGCCCGCGCTGATCGTCTCGACCGCCGCGGGCCTCCTCGTCTCCAAGGCCGGCATCACCGGCGCCGCCGACAAGGCGCTGATGCGCCAGCTCTCGGGCTATCCGCAGGCGCTCGGCATGTCGGCCGGCGTGATGCTGGTGCTGGCGCTGCTGCCGGGCATTCCGACGCTGCCGTTCCTGGCGCTGGGCTCCGGCGCCGCGGTGCTGGCCTGGAACGCACGCAAACAGAAGCGGGCTGCGAAGGCGGCCGAAACGGCAGCAGCCGCCGCCCCTGCTGCAGCCGCGGCCGCCGCCGCTGCAGCCGCGGAAGAGCCGATCGCCGCCGCGCTCAAGATCGACGACCTCAAGATCGAGCTCGGCTACGCGCTGCTGCCGCTGGTCAACGGCCCCGACGGCACCGACCGCCTGACCGAGCAGATCAAGGCGCTGCGCCGCTCGCTGGCCATCGAGATGGGTTTCGTGATGCCGGCGGTGCGCATCCTCGACAACGTCCAGCTCGAAGCCAACAGCTACGTCATCAAGATCAAGGAAGTCGACGCCGGCACCGGCAAGATCTGGCCGAGCCAGTTCATGGTCATGGACCCGGCCGGCAACCAGGTGCAATTGCCCGGCATCCACACCATCGAGCCGACCTTCGGCCTGCCGGCGACCTGGGTCGATGCCGGCCTGAAGGAAGAGGCCGCGCTGAAGGGCTACACCGTGGTCGACGCCGCTACCGTGCTGTCGACGCATCTGACCGAGCTGCTCAAGACCAACATGGCAGACCTGTTGTCCTACGGCGAGGTGCAGAAGCTCTTGAAGGACCTGCCGAAGGAGCAAGGCGAGCTGATCAAGGACATCGTGCCGGGCCAGGTCACCGTGTCGGGCATCCAGCGCGTGCTGCAATTGCTGCTCGCCGAGCGGATCTCGATCCGCGATCTCTCGACCATCCTCGAGGGCATCGCCGACGCGCTGGCGTTCTCGCGCAATCCGGCCACCATGGTCGAGCACGTCCGCGCCCGGCTGGCCCGCCAGATCTGCGCGCAAAACACCTCCCCGAACGGCTATTTGCCGCTGATCGCGCTGTCGGCGCGCTGGGAGCAGGCGTTTGCCGAGTCGATCGTCGGTCAGGGCGACGACCGCAGCCTGGCGATGCAGCCCTCGAAACTGTCGGAGTTCATGACCGCCGTGCGCAACGCCTTCGAGCAGGCGGCGCGCGAGGGCGAGGCGCCGGTCCTGGTGACGTCGGCCGCGATCCGGCCGTTCGTTCGCTCACTGGTGGAACGGTTCCGCTCGCAGACCACGGTCTTGTCGCAAGCCGAGATCCACCCCCGCGCCCGGCTGAAGACGGTCGGCAGCGTTTAGAGTCTCTTGTTCGGAAGCGTTTTCTTCACGCGAGCCGGGCGTCCACTTCGCGCGAAAACGCGCTAGCGGCCGCAAATCATTTGCGTTTTCGTCTGTGTTTTCTCGCCACAGGCAACTGATTTATGTGGAACAGGCCGAAACGGCCCTATCTGGGATGCAACATTCCAGCACCAGTTCAAGACACTGATATTAAATAGCTTTAATGCGTTTCAGATTACCAAAGGGTCATTTTTGATCGCGCCCGATCACGTCTCATCACGGCCTTGTGATGGCCCCTAGGGAACGGAATCGGCAAATCCTACGTTAGCGGGGCACGAGACGTTGAACCGGACAACAGACCGAACCGACAGATTTACTGAGAGCAGGAAGGCGGCAGGAGACTTCCATGAACCACTCGATCTACAGCGCCGATCGTATGACGCACCTGAAGATTGTGGTCGTGGCGTTGTTCGCCGGTATCCTGGTCGCGGGCTTTGGCATCGCGGCACATAATTCGTCGGATGAGGGATACACGCAGACGGCGCGGGTCATGAAGGCCGGCAAGCCCGTCGCGATCACCAGCTCCAGCAACTCGCTGGTCCGCTAACAGGAGAGTTTCACGAATTCACGTAGTGTTCTTTACAGCCCCCCAAAGTCGCTGCGTGGATATTTAAGACCCCCAACTACCCCCAAGTTGACTATCGAAAACGCCCGCTCCCCACGGGCGTTTTCTTTTTTTGCGGGTGGCGGATCGAACTAACCTGCTGCGAAACGCGCAGCTCTATCCTCGTCATTGCGAGCGCAGCGAAGCAATCCATTGCTCCCGAGCACGCGGAACGATGGATTGGATTGCTTCGCTGCGCTCGCAATGACGCGCGGCTACCGTCGGCAACCTCTAACGGTTTGACGGCTGGCCTATCGCGGCGGCGAACCCGACGCGCCCGGCACGGTCTCGATCAGCTTGCCGGTGAAGATCGGTGCCGAGGTCGGCTGGCCGTTCGGCGAACCGCCGGCCTGCTCGACGGTCACCGCATAGGTGGCGCCGTTGATCACGTCGGCGTCATAGCCCGACAGCACCGGACGCGCGGTGAAATCGTCAGCGCCGATCACGCCGAGCGAGCGCGGCTGCGGCAGCTTGTCGGAGATCAGCCAGAGCTCAAAACTCCTGCCGGGCTCCGACGGGGCGCCGACCTTGCGGACGGTAAAATTCTTGGTCGCGCCGTCGATCGTCAGGATGAAGGCCGGCCCGCCATTCTGCCCCTGCAACAGCGCGACATACTGCGCGGACGGCGTCAATGCCGGCGCCGGCGTCTTCACTTCGACGGTCTGGATGCGCGGCTTTGGCCTTATCGCGTTCGGCAAGGCGTCGGGCTTGTAAATCTGCAGGCCGAGCGTCGCCAGCAGCGCGGCCGCGATCGCGGTCGCGGCCGACGCGATGCCGCGCCAGCGTTTCACGCGGCCTGTCAGCGCCGTCACGTTGCGTTCGTCGAAGATGACCCGCGGCGGTCGGGCCTCGGGCAGCCTCCGGGGCTCGGGCGACTGCGCAGGCTCCGGATCGAACGCCGAGCCGAATTCAGGATCGTCCGTGATTGGCGAAGGCGGCGGCGTCACCGTCGTGGCCGGCGTCTCGGGCAGCACAAGCGGCGCCTGCGGCGCGCTCGCATGGCCGATCGCCGCCTTGATGTTGTCCCAGACCACCGGACGCGGCTCGACCAGGCCGACCATCTGGTTCAGCGGCCCGAGCCTGAACTGCCAGGCCTGCACCAGCGCTGCGAACTCGCTGTCGACGGCCATCATGGTCTCGACCTGCGCGCGCTCCTCGGCATCGAGCGTACCGAGCGCATATTCCGCGGCGAGCGCGATATGGTCTTCGCTATAGGCCATCAATCAGAGTCCAAGACACTCCCGGATATCCATCAGGCTGCGGCGCAGCCAGGTCTTCACCGTGTTCACCGGTGTCTCGAACTTTGCGGCGAGCTGCTCGCGGCTCCAGCCGTTGTAATAGGCGAGCAGCACGAGCTTCTGACGATCCGGCTCCAGACGACCGACGCACTCCAGCAACCGCTTCAACTCTTCCGTCATTTCCCGTCGCGCCAGCGGATCGGGCGAGTCGGCGGCGACCTCCATCGCGGCCGGCTCGTCTTCCAGCGATGCCTCGCCGCGCTTGCGCACCACGTCGATGGCGCGGTTGCGCGCGATCGACGTCATCCACGTGATCGGGGAAGACAGGGCTGGGTTGAACTGCCCGGCGCTGTTCCAGATCTTGACGTAAGCCTCCTGGAGGACCTCCTCGGCGAGATCCTGTCGCCGCAAGATACGGAGCACGACGCCGAAGAGTTTCGCGCGGGTCGCGGCGTACAGCCGCTCAAAGGCGGCCTCATCCCCCTTGGCGACGGCGGCGATCAGCCAGACCAGCTCAGCCGGCGTCAGCACTTTGCGCCCTCCAAGCCTCGATCCCCCATCGCGTCATTGCCACCGTGCCGCCGATCATCCCGTCCGGACCGGTGGTAGCATATTTTGGGACACCACGATCCGCCAAATGGCCGACAGGTCGCCGACTTGTGGACAGCGCCCAGCAAAAAGCCCGGGCGATCGGCCCGGGCTCTCAATCTGGTCAGCGGAGGGAGCGAGGGTTCAGGCGATGACGCCGAGACGGGCCCGCATCAGGCCGATCGAATCCATGTCGGCTTGTTCGCGAGCGCTCTCCTCCGCGCGTTCGCGCGCCTGGTCGCGCTCGTCGAGCAGCTCGACCTTCTTCAATTCCTCGAATGCCTCCGACAGCAGCGCCTTGGCGTCATCGAGCTGGGCGCGCAGTTCGTCGGCCGAACGGGTCAGGTTCTCGCGGCGCTGGATCGCGGCCTTGGCATAGGTCGGATAGGCGAAGTGCGTGGGGTCGTTGATCCCGGCGCGCTCCTGCTCGGTCTGGATCTCGCGCTCGAGCTCGACCGACATGCGCTGGAAGTCGGCGATCATGCCTTCGATCTGGGTAACCCGACGGCGCTTTTCGTCGACCTGAAATTTCTTCAGGCGAATCAGCGTTTCACGTGACTTCATCGACTCATACTCCCCAGAAGTCCCAAATCTGAACGCGGGACAGAGCCGGCTCCCCGCTGGGCCCCGCCGGCATAGCTATGGTGTGCCGGCGATGATGGCCTGACAAAGTTAGCGTTCCGTTTCCAAACCCGACAGGATTTGAGCCAGTTGCCGGTAGCCGTCGGGAAGGCTGGTGGATTCGTCCTTGGCCTGGCGCAGGTAGGCCTCGAGCGGCTCATGCAGCCGGATCGCCTCGTCGACCTCCGCGCTGGAACCCGGCCGGTAGGCCCCGAGCCGGATCAATTCCTCCATGTCGGCATAGGTCGCCATCACCTGCCGCGCCTTGTTGATGTAGGGCAGGAAGTCGGGGTCGGCCGACCGCGGCATGGTGCGCGAGACCGACTTGAGGATGTTGACCGCCGGATAGCGGCCGCGCTCGGCGATCGCCCGCTGCATCACGATATGACCGTCGAGGATGCCGCGCACCGCATCCGCGATCGGCTCATTGTGATCGTCGCCGTCGACCAGCACGGTGAAGATCGCGGTGATGGTGCCGTCGCCAGTGCCCGGCCCTGCCCGCTCGAGCAGCTTCGGCAGTTCGGTGAACACGGTCGGCGTGTAGCCCTTGGCGGTCGGCGGCTCGCCCGCCGAGAGGCCGATCTCGCGCTGCGCCATCGCAAAGCGCGTCACCGAGTCCATCAGGCACAGCACATCCTGTTCCTCGTCGCGGAAATACTCCGCGATGGCGAGCGTCAGATACGCCGCCTGGCGCCGCATCAGCGCCGGCTCGTCCGAGGTCGCGACCACCACGACCGAGCGCGCCAGCCCCTCCTCGCCGAGATCCTCCTGGAGGAATTCCTGCACCTCGCGGCCGCGTTCGCCGATCAGCCCGATCACCGAGATCGCGGCATCGACATTGCGCGCCAGCATCGACAGCAGCACCGACTTGCCGACGCCGGAGCCGGCGAAGATGCCGAGCCGCTGGCCGCGGCAGCAGGTCAGGAAGGTATTGAGACCGCGCACGCCGAGATCGAGCGGCGGGCCGACCCGCTTGCGCGAATGCGCCGGCGGCGGCGAATTGCGGTAGGACATCGGCGAAGCGCCCTGCACCAGCGGGCCCTTGCCGTCGATCGGCTCGCCCATCGCGTTGACGACGCGGCCGAGCCAGGCCGGCGACGGCCGCACCTGGCTCGCCGCATTGGCGATCACCGCGCGGCAACCGCGCCTTACGCCATCTAATCCGCCGAACGGCATCACCACCGCGTTCTCGCCGGAGAAGCCGATCACCTCGGCGGGGATGAAGCGGCCCGCGCCGACGTCGATCACGATGCGGGCGCCGACCGACATCGTGTGAATGGGGCCCGCGATCTCGACCATCAGCCCGCGGACGCCGACCACGCGGCCATAAATATTGACGCCGTCGATGTCGCCGATCTGCTCCGCGAGCGCCTTCATTGCGAAAACCTTAAGTTTCCACGATTTTGCGCCGGCCGCTTAACTTCGTGTTTACCCGCATCATTAATCATTGCGTCACTGTCTTTGGTGACTGAGGTCGCTTGCCCATCAGAAGAAGGGCGAGTCGCGAGAGTCGGTTAGGCCCGGCTCTTAATGTGGAAACTGAACGAGCGCGGTTAGGAAAAGCTTCTTCTACGCAATATCTTAGGGCGATTCGACAAAAATTGCACGGTTAGAGCTTGCGTCGAGGAATCAGTTTTTGTTAACCATATCTCGTCAGGATCCGAATCAGTTGTTCAAAGGCGTTTTGTGAGTGCCGCAAGTGCGGCCGACCTGACGCCCGGAGCGGCGACTATAGGGGACTGGCATGCGCGTTTTGCTGATTGAAGATGACAGCGCCGTCGCGCAGTCGATCGAATTGATGCTCAAGTCCGAGAGTTTCAACGTCTACACGACGGACCTCGGCGAAGAGGGCGTCGATCTCGGCAAGCTTTACGACTACGACATCATCCTTCTCGACCTCAACCTGCCCGACATGTCCGGCTACGACGTGCTCAAGCAGCTCCGGGTGTCGAAGATCAAAACTCCCATTCTGATCCTCTCCGGCCTCGCCGGCATCGAGGACAAGGTCAAGGGTCTCGGCGTCGGCGCCGACGACTACATGACCAAGCCCTTCCACAAGGACGAACTGGTCGCCCGCATCCACGCGATCGTGCGCCGCTCCAAGGGCCACGCCCAATCGGTCATCCAGACCGGCGATCTCGTCGTCAATCTCGACACCAAAACGGTCGAGGTCGGCGGCCAGCGCGTGCACCTGACCGGCAAGGAATACCAGATGCTGGAGCTGCTCTCGCTCCGCAAGGGCACCACCCTCACCAAGGAAATGTTCCTCAACCATCTCTACGGCGGCATGGACGAGCCGGAGCTGAAGATCATCGACGTCTTCATCTGCAAGCTCCGCAAGAAGCTCGCCAATGCCTCCGAAGGCCGCAACTTCATCGAGACCGTGTGGGGCCGCGGCTATGTGCTGCGCGAGCCGCACGAGGCCGACGAGCGCATTCCCGCCTGACCTTCTGGGCCCGCAGAGAACCGCAAGGTTCGCTCCTTTCGACCTGAACCCCGCCGCAAATGGCGGGGTTTTTGTTTGGGATTGAACCGGCTGTCGGCATGCGCCGACCAAGGGAACGTGCAATCCTGCCTCGCGCGAATCCCGACGAACTCCCGGACCGCCCCGACATGATCCTGCAATCCCTCGCCGGGCTGCCGGCGTTCCTGGTCTATTTCTGCACGGCACTGATCGCCGTGGTCGCCTACCTCTTCGTCTACACGCGCGTCACGCCGCATGACGAATTCCAGCTGATCCGCGACAACGATCCGGCAGCGGCGATTGCGCTGGGCTTAAGCCTGCTCGGCTTCGTGCTGCCGGTGGTCAGCGCCATCGCCCATTCCGCCAACGTGGTGGACTGCCTGATCTGGAGCATCATCGCGCTGATCGTGCAGATCATCGTCTATTACATCGTGAAGATCCCGGTGCCGAACCTGTCGGCGCGGATCGCCTCCGGCGAAATGGCGCCGGCGATCTGGCTCGGGCTGTCCTCGCTGGCCGCAGGCGCGCTGAACGCGGCCTGCATGATCTACTGAGCCGTTGAGCCAAACCATGGCGCGCAAACCGAACCCGGACTTCGGCAAACGGCGACCCGTCGTGCCGGCGGTGCCGACGCCGCCGCGGCCGGAGGCGCCGTCCAAGCGCTCCAACCACGTCGCGCTGCTCTTGATGGGCACGCTCGCGGTCGGCGGCAGTGCCTACGCGCTGATGCCGCGGTCGAATTGCCAGCCGGTGCCACCGACGCCGCCGGGCGTCACCGCACCGGGCGTCGCCACACCGGTCCCGCCGCAACCCGGCGTCGACTGCACGGCGCGCAGTTCGTCGTCGGGATCGAGCGGCAGCGGCGGCTCGTCGCGCAGCAGCTTCTACAGCAGTTCCTCGTCGAGCGGCTCCTCTTCTTCGTCGAGCTCATCGTCAAGCTCGTCGGTGAGCCGCGGCGGCTTCGGTTCATTCGCGCATGCGTTCGGCTTCAGCGGCGGCTGATGCGCATGTTGCCGTGTCATCGCTATGTCATCCCGCTTTCGCTTGCCCGGCGAACGCAGCTGATGGAAACTCGCCATGGCTCCGCAGACGGCAAGGCAGGGATTGCGTCCATGAAACGCTCGCGCCGCGTATGGCTGAAATTGATGGGAAGTATCGCGATCGGCGCGGCGTCGATCGGCCTGACGACAAGCCATGCCCGCAGCCACCATCACCACGCAGGACACGACGCGAAGCGAAAGTCCGCGGAACGGTCGCCCTCCGGCGGCTTCGGCGGGGCGCCGCGCACCATCGCCCGCTACGGCGACGACGATCCGTCGCATGGCGGAAGCTGACACCAGGCTGACGAGCGAGCGCGGTTTTCCCTCATGCAACGCATCGCATGTCCCGAACGCGACGATTGGCGGACGACTGCCGAGAATGCCGGCTTCACCTTCCACACCATCGACGGCGAACGTTACTGGGACGAGCGCGCCTATTACGCCTTCGCGCTGGACGAGATCGAGCGCTCGATCGAGGCGCCGACCAGCGAGATCGACGCGATGTGCCTCGAACTCGCCGGACGCGCGGTCAAGGATGAGCGCTATCTGCGCCGGCTGAAGATACCGGAGGCGTTCTGGGATCTGATCGCGGCAAGCTGGCGCCGCAAGAATCCGAGCCTGTACGGCCGGCTCGATCTCACCTTCGACGGCCGCGGCCCGGCCAAGCTGCTCGAATACAATGCCGACACGCCGACCTCGATCTTCGAGGCCGCGGTGTTTCAATGGACCTGGCTCGAGCAGGCGATCCAACGCAACATCATCCCGAAGCGCGCCGACCAGTTCAACTCGATCCACGACCGGCTGATCGAGGCCTGGAAGAGGATCGGCGCGACCCACCCGCTGCATCTCACCGAACTGACCGGAAATCCCGAGGACGCCGGCACGCTCGCCTATCTCGAGGACACCGCGGCGCAGGCCGGGCTGAAGACCACGCTGCTCGACATCGAAGAGATCGGACTGCGCGACGACGGTCAATTCGTCGACCTCGATGAACGCCCGATCGCGCTCGCGTTCAAGCTCTATCCCTGGGAATGGATGTTTCACGACGCGTTCGGCAAGAACCTCTCGACCGCGCCCACGCAATGGATCGAGCCGCCGTGGAAGGCGATCCTCTCCAACAAGGGCATCCTGCCGTTGCTCTGGGAGATGTTCCCGAACCATCCCAATCTGCTGCCGGCCTATTTCGATGACGACCCGCAGGCCGCCCAGCTCGGCACTTCGTTCGTGCGCAAGCCGATCTATTCGCGCGAGGGCGCCAATGTCGAGCTGGTCAGCGCCGGCGTCACGCTGGTCGCCGAGCGAGGCCCCTACGGCGCCGAAGGCTTCATCCGCCAGGCACTCGCGCCGCTGCCGAATTTCTCCGGGCAGTATCCCGTGCTCGGCAGCTGGCTGGTCGACGGCACGCCCTGCGGACTCTCGATTCGGGAAGACGAAAATCCGATCACCGGCAACACCTCGCGCTTCCTGCCGCACGCGATTTTGTAGCGGTGTCGGTCGACGCGTCCCGTTCCCCGTCATCCTGAGGAGCCGCGAAGCGGCGTCTCGAAGGATCGACGGCCCGGCCGGTGGCCGTGCATCCTTCGAGACGCGCGCAAGAGCGCGCTCCTCAGGATGACGGACAAACAATTGCCGATCGCTCAGGAAAACGGAATCACCGCGCGGCGGACGCGACCGCCTTCAGCACATGCAGCGCGGCGCCGGCGCGCGCGACTGGCGCAGTGTTCGGCTGATACAGCCCGCGCCGGTCGGGATAGGGCCTGAACAGATTGGTGATGCCGACCACGGATTCCGCCGCGCCAAGCGCGAGCACGCCGTCAGGCTCGAGCATCCGGGCCACCTTGCCGAAGATGCCGGCCTTGGTCTGCTGATCGAAATAGATCAGCACGTTGCGGCAGAAGATCACGTCGAAGGTGCCGAGATGCGAGACGTCCTGCAGCAGATTGAGCTGGCGGTGCTGCACCATGCCGCGGATATCGGCGTTCAGCTGCCAGAGCTCGCCCTTCTGCACGAAATACTTGACCAGTAGCTGGATCGGCAGGCCGCGCTGCACCTCGAACTGGCTGAACAGGCCGGCCTTGGCCTTTTCGAGCACCGCCTGCGACAGGTCGGTCGCGATGATCTCGATGCGCCAGCCGGCAAACAGCGCTGTCATCTCCTTCAGCAGCATCGCGATCGAATAGGGCTCCTGCCCGGTCGACGACGCCGCGCACCAGATACGCAAGCTGCGGCGCGCCGCGCGCGCCTGCGCGAGTGCGGGCAGCACCGCTTCCTTCAGATGGTCGAACGGGATCTTGTCGCGGAAGAAGAAGGTCTCGTTGGTGGTCATCGCTTCGACCACCTCGGACGTCAGCAGTTCGGCGCCGCCCCTCATCCGCTGCACCAGTTCGGGAATCCCGGCGAGGTTCGACCGGCGCGCCAAGGGCAGCAGGCGGCTCTCGACGAGATATTGCTTGTCGGCCGAGAGATCGAGGCCGGAACGCTCCCTCAGCAGCTTACGCAGATACTCATAGTCCAGCGGCGTCACGAACGGTCTCCCGCAAACACCCGAACAAGCTTCGGTGCGATCTGGTTGAGCGGCAGCACCGCGGCGCAGATGCCGGCATTGACCGCGGCACCCGGCATGCCCCACACCACGCTGGTCGCTTCGTCCTGCGCGATCACGCTGCCGCCGGCGGCGACGATGTCCTTGCCGCCGCGCATGCCGTCGGAGCCCATGCCGGTCAGGATCACCGACATGATGCTGCCCTGCCAGACATCGATCGCGGAGGTGAACATCGGATCCACCGCGGGCTTGCAGAAATTGACCGGTGGCCCGTCGTCGAGCGCGATCGTGGCATCGACGCCGTGGCGCGCGATGCGCATGTGGCGCCCGCCCGGCGCCAGATAGATCTGGCCCGGCTTGATGCTTTCGCCGTCGATCCCCTCATGCGCCGGCCGCTTGCTGGTGCGCGCCAGATGCTCGGCGAGAATGGTCGTGAAGGTCGGCGGCATGTGCTGGGTGATCAGCACCGGAAAGCGATCGATCACCGGGCCGATCTCGGCGACCAGCGTCATCAGCGCCTGCGGTCCGCCGGTCGATGAGCCGATCAGCAGCACCTTGGGCGGTAGCAGGCCGAACGAACGGCGCGTGGCCTGGGTCGGCGCCGTGTGCGCGGCAGCGGGAGCCACCGGACGCGGTCTGTCATGACCGGGCGCAAGCGGCGGGCTTGCCGTCGTGTGCACCGGGCTGCGGCGCGCCTTGGCGCCGAGATGACGGATCTTCTGGATCAGGTCGTGGCGGAAGGTTTCCGCGGCGGTGGCCTCGCGCGTGCTTTCCGGCTTCGGAATGTAGTCGGCCGCACCGAGCGAGAGTGCCTTCAGGCTGATCTCCGCGTTGCGGCGGGTCAGCGTCGAGGCCATGATGACGACGAGATCGCGCTTCTTCGCCAGGAGCTGCGGCAGCGCCGAGATACCGTCGAGGTCGGGCATCTCGATATCGAGCACCGCGACATCGGGGTTGATGCGCTCGAGCTGGTTGACGGCGTCGAGGCCGGTGCGCAGCGAGGCGACGACCTCCATGTCGGGCTCGGCGCCGATCCAGCGCGAGATCATCCCGCGGATCACCACGGAATCGTCGACCACCATCACCCGCACCTTGTCGGAACGGGTCGATGTCGGGACCGCAGTACTTGTCAACGCAACACTCATGACTTCACCAGCGACGCAACACGACGCACAACAACCGTTGAGCCGAAGGCTTCTGCCGCCGGATCGAACGAAGAATCTAAGTCAGCATGATCTCCGCGCAAACGCTTCGCGTTTGTCGCAGGGAAAACCGGTTCCCACTTTTCCGGATCATGCTCTAAATCAGTCCGACTTCCTGGAACTTCGCAGTGACGATGTCCCGGTCGAACGGCTTCATGATGTACTCGTTGGCACCGGCATGCAGCGCGCGTGCGATATGCGCGACGTCATTCTCGGTGGTGCAGAACACGACCTTGGGCTGATCGCCGCCGGGCATGCGGCGGAGATTGCCGAGAAACTCGTAGCCGTCCATGACAGGCATGTTCCAGTCGAGCAGCACCGCTTCCGGCATCGCGCGCTTGCAGGCTTCGAGCGCCTTGGCGCCGTCCTCGGCCTCGACGATCTGGAAGTCGAGCCCTTCCAGAATGCGGCGGGCGACCTTGCGAATGACGCTTGAGTCATCGACAACAAGACAGGTTCTCATCTGCGACCTCTACTTCCTCATCCCCGGTGGGATGTTTCAGTTCTTCAGTTCGGCGGCCCTGTTCACGCCGCTTTGGCGTCGGGCACCAGTTCGAGCACGCGATCGACATCGAGGACGACCATGAGCTGGCCGTCGAGGCGGTGGACGCCGCCGGCGAGCTTGGCCATGCGGGGATCGAGGTTGACCGGATTGTCCTCGCGGCTGTCGTCGGGCAGCCGCAGCACCTCGCCGATCTGGTCGATCAACAGGCCATAGGATTCGCCGCGCTGGTCGACGCCGACCGCCATCGGCAGTTGGCCGTCATCGGCCTTCGGCAGCCCGAGCCGGGCGCGCATGTCGACCACGGTGACGATGCGGCCGCGCAGATTGAGCACGCCGGC
>NZ_JAQOSR010000048.1:0-50423 GCF_046718885.1 Bradyrhizobium sp. UFLA01-814
CCGAGATCTACACTATACCATGGTCGTCGGCAGCGTCAGATGTGTATAAGAGACAGTCCCTGAGTTGCCCGACGTGTCAAGTTGCCTTGTAGAGCGCCGGCGGCCGCCGGCACCTTTGCATGGGGTTGTTTTCGATATTTTTCAGCGCGCCCCTGCGACGGCCGCAGGCGGGAGGGGGACGTAGCCGACATGCTGCTACGGCTCGGCCCATCCCGCTGCGTCGCAGGCTTATTCCGCGGCCTTGGTGACGATCCGCACCTCCGACGTCAGCGTCTTGTGCACCGGGCATTTGTCGGCGATCTCCATAAGCCGCTTGCGCTGGTCGGCGTCGAGTTCGCCCTCGATCCTGATGACGCGGTCGATCTGGTCGAGCATGCCCTCGCGCGTCTCGCACTCCTCGCAATCCTTGGCGTAGATCTTGCTGTGCGTAAGCGTCACCGTGACGCGATCGAGCGGCAGCGACTTGCGGTCGGCATACATCCGCATCGTCATCGAGGTGCAGGCACCTAGCCCGGCCAGCACGAAGTCGTAGGGGCCGGGACCGGAGTCCTGGCCGCCGACCGCGACCGGCTCGTCGGCCAGCATGCGATGCGGGCCTGTCGTGACGATCTGCTGAAACTTGCCGGCCCGGGTCTCCTGCACTACGACGTTGCGCGGCGCTGTGCCGGTATCTGCCGCCGGCTGCGGCGCGAGTTCGATGTAGCGTTCGGCCCAGGCGCCGATCACGTCGGCGACATAGGCGGCATCCTGCTTGCCGCTCAGAAGATGATCGGCGCCGGCAAGCGAGACGAAGCTCTTGGGGTGCCTGGCGGCGCTGAAGATATGCGTGGCGTTGTCGATGCCGACGGTGTCGTCGGTCGGCGAATGCATGATCAGCAGCGCCTTGTGGAGCTGCTTCACCTGCGCCATCAGATTCTGCTCGGCGACATCGTCGAGGAATTCTCGCTTGATGCGGAACGGGCGGCCGGCGAGCGAGACTTCGCCTTCGCCCTGCGCGCGGATGTCCTCGATCCGGTCCTTGAAGAAATGCGTGACATGGACGGGATCGGACGGCGCGGCGATGGTCGCGACCGCCTTGGCATCGGGGATTTGACCCGCCGCGGCGAGGATCGCGGCGCCGCCGAGGCTGTGGCCGATCAGGATCGCAGGTGCCTTGCGCGTCTCGCGCAAATGGTCGGCGGCGCGGACCAGATCGGCGACGTTCGACGTGAAGGTCGAGTTGGCGAACTCGCCCTCGCTGGAGCCGAGGCCGGTGAAGTCGAACCGCAGCGTGGCGATGCCTTTCGCCGCAAGCGCAACCGCGATGCGCTTTGCGGCCAGCACGTCCTTGCCGCAGGTGAAGCAGTGCGCGAACAGCGCATAGGCCTTGATCGGCCCGTCAGGCGTATCAAGCGCGGCGGCCAGCTGATGGCCGCCCACACCGGTGAATTGAAAGCGTTCGTGCGGCACGGGCAGGCTCCATCATCTTGTTGGTTTGTCAGTCGCCAGAATAGCGTTGTTCGGCCCAGGGATCACCGCGATTGTGATAACCGCGCACCTCCCAGAAGCCGGGCGCATCTTCGGTGAGGAATTCGATGCGCTGCAGCCACTTCGCGCTCTTCCAGAAATACAGATGCGGCACCACGAGCCGCACCGGGCCGCCATGCTCTTGCTCCAGCGGCTTGTCCGACCAGCTATGGGCGAGCAGCGCGTTCTCGGCCGCGAAATCCTCGATCGGCAGGTTCGTCGTATAGCCGTCATAAGAATGCAGTGCCACGAACCGCGCGTCCTCGCGCGGCTGGCAGACGGCGAGCAGGTCGCGGGTGGCGAGCCCCTCCCACTGATTGTCGTAGCGCGACCAGGTCGTGACGCAGTGGATGTCCGAGACGAATTGCGTCTGCGGCTGCGCCATGAACTGCTGCCAGGTCCAGTAGATGGTCTGCTCGACCGCGCCGTAGACGTCGAGCCGCCAGCGCTCCTGGGAGATGTTCGGCATCAGCCCGAGATCGAGCACCGGCCAGTCTGCCGTCAGATGCTGGCCCGGCGGCAAACGCTGCTCCTCCGGGCGGGTGATCCTGCCGGTGAGGAATTTGCCTTCGCGCGCCCAGCGCTGCTTGCTGCGCGTCAGCTTGCTCTCGGGCGGTTCCTGATCGTCGGTCATCGCGTCAGGCCATCATTCGTGGCGATGCATCGCGGAGTCGCGCTTGGTATCGCGCATCGTGGAGTAGATCAGCAGCGACAGGAAAATCATGCCGCTGAGATAGTAGTAGAACCAGTCCTCATGCCCGATGCTCTTGAAATAGAGCGCGACCGCCGGCGCGGTGCCGCCGAAGATCGACACCGTGATGGCGTAGGGCAGGCCGACGCCGAGCGCGCGGACATTGGTCGGAAACAGCTCGGCCTTCACGATCGCGTTGATCGAGGTGTAGCCGGCAACGAAGATCCAGGCGCCGCAGATCAGAAGGAAGGCCATGAACGGCGACTTGGTCTCCTTCAGCGTGGTCAGGATCGGGACCGTCGCCACGGTGCCGGCGATGCCGAAGAAGATCAATAGCGGCTTGCGGCCGATGCGATCGGAGAGCCCGCCATAGATCGGTTGCAGGATGGTCGCGAAGATCAGCGATCCGAAGATCACGAAGGTGGTCTGGTCCTCGGTGAGGCCGACCGACAGCTTCACGAAGGTCTGCATGTAGGTGGTGAAGGTATAGAACGCCGCGGTGCCGCCGGCGGTGAGGCCGACCACCAGCAGCAATTCGCGCGGATAGTTCAACAGGCCGACGATCGAGCCGGTCGGCTTGGAAACCTTCTTGGCCTCCTCGAAGGCCTCGGTTTCATGCAGGTTGCGCCGCATCACCGCCGCGACGATCGCGAGCATGGCGCCGATCACGAACGGAATCCGCCAGCCCCAGGCCTTCAGCTCGTCCGGCGTCAAAAACACCTTTTGCAGCAACAGCAGCACGATGATCGCGGTGAGCTGGCCGCCGATCAGCGTGACGTACTGAAAGCTGGAGTAGAAGCCGCGGTGCTTGGGATCGGCGACCTCGCTGAGATAGGTGGCGCTGGCGCCGTACTCGCCGCCGAGGCTCAGGCCCTCGATGATGCGGGCGAGCGCCAGGATCGCCGGGGCCGCGATGCCGATCGAGGCATAGGTCGGCGTCACCGCGATGATCAGCGAGCCGAAGCACATGCAGACCACCGAGAGCGTCAACGACAGCCGACGGCCATAGCGGTCGGCGATGTAGCCGAACAGCCAGCCGCCGAGCGGGCGCATCAGGAAGGTCGCGGCAAACAGCACGGCGGCATTGAGCTGCTGCACCACCGGGTCGCTGTGCGGGAAGAATGCCGGCGCGAAATACAGCGCAAACGCGGTGTAGGCGTAGAAATCGTACCACTCGACGAGATTGCCGACCGAGCCGATGAAGATCGCCTTCACCCGCCGCTCGACGTCGTGGATGTCGAGATGATCGCTCGCGGGCTGAGCGGTTTGTTCGGACATAGCATTGCTCCCGGACTCGTCGGTTCGATTCCGGGGCAAGCTACCTCATTGGGTGACGTGATGTAACCGCTGTCCGGTTCCTCAGGCGTTGTTGCCGAACAGGACAGGCAGTTGACGCGGGCCGCGCACCGTGCCTTCCGACCAGGTGACCTTGCCGGCCGGATCGAGCCGGAAATCGGGGATCCGCTTCAGCCATTCCTCGATCGCGACCTGCATCTCCATCCGTGCGAGGTTGGAACCGACGCAGCGGTGGATGCCGAGGCCGAAGGCGGCGTGGCGGTTCTCCTTGCGGTCGATCACCACCTTGTCCGCATTGGGGAACATGGCGGGATCGCGGTTCGCTGCGGGGAAGGACAGCAGCACCATGTTGCCCGCCTTCACCGGGCAGCCGGAGATCGTGGTCTCCTTCATCACCTCGCGCGCCATCGTCACCGGCGAATAGGCGCGCAGGAATTCCTCGATCGCGGTCGGGATCAGTGCCGGCTCCGCGATCAGGCGCTCGCGATCGGCCGGCGTCTTGGCGAGGTGCCAGAGCGAGGAGCCGATCGCGCTCCAGGTGGTGTCGATGCCGGCGATCAGCAGCAGCCGCAGCGAGCCGAGCACATGCTCGTCGGTGAGCGGCTGGCCGCCGGGACCCTTGGCCCGCAGCAGCTGCGAGATCAGATCGTCGCCCGGCTCAAGCTTGCGCTGCTCGAGATGGGCCACGAAGTAGCCGGTCATCTCGCGTACGCCGTTCATCAGCTCGTCTTCGTTCTTGATGCCGAGCTCGAGGATCTGGTGGATCCATTTGATGAAGAGATCGCCGTCCTTCTCGGGAATCCCCAGCATGTGGGCGATGGCGCGCACCGGGATGTGCTTGGTGTAGCGCGCGGCGGCGTCGCAGTGGCCGTCGGCGATGAAGTCGTCGATCAGCTCGTTGCAGATCGCGCGCACCCGCGGCTCCAGCCGCTTCATTGCGTCCGGCGTGAACGGCGGCAGCAGCACCTGCTTGGCGGGCTTGTGCTCCGGCGGATCGGAGGTGATCGGCGGCGCGCGGGCGGTGATCTCGGGGCGGATGTCGCGCACGATGACCCGGCGCGAGGAGAAGTGCTCGGTGTCGTAGGCGATCTCCTTCACCGCCTGATAGGTGGTCGGCATGTAGCAGCCGAGGAAGCGCTCGGTATGCACGACGGGCGAAGCCGCGCGCAGCGTCTCCCAGATCGGGAACGGGTCGTCGGTCCAGACCGGATCGGTATGGTCGAAATCATGCACCCAGTCGGAGACCGGGGGATGTTCGGGCAGATAGCTTGCGGACGGGGAATCGGACATCAGCTCGTTTCCTTCTCGTTCGATCAAACGCTGGTCGGCTCAACGGGCGGCGCGCGGCCGTCCCCGGCTCGCCGTCATTCCTCGGTGACTTCGATCGCGATTTCCGGGCAATTGGTCTGCGCGAGCCAGGCCTTGTCCTCGAGCCCGGCCGGGACGGTCCCGTCGCCGACCTCATGGGCGTTGCCGTATTCGTCGAGCTCGAACAGTTCGGGGGCGAGCGATTTGCAGCGGGCGTGACCCTGGCACTTGTCCTGGTCGACGCGGATTCTGAGCTTGGTCATGCAAGCACCCTCCCTCGGCTCTGGCGCATTGTGGGTTGCGCCCGGTTCCTCATTCCAGTTTATGCAAGTCTTGTTTAGGCAAGTTCTTGTTCAGGCAAGTTCTTGGCTTGCTTGGGCGGCCGGCCTCTTAACCGGATCGCCAAGTTATAGTATATTACATTATCGTCGCGCTTGCGCGTCAAGCGAAAATTCAGCGATCATTGCCGCAATGGGACAAATCGTTCGTAAGCCGTTCAAAACCTACCACCATGGCGACCTCCGCGAAGCCCTGATCCAGGCCGCGTTACGCGAGGTCGAGCTCGGTGGTCCCGAGGCGATCAGCATCAAGGCGCTGGCCAAGCAGCTCGGCGTCTCGCAGCCGGCGCCGTACCGGCATTTCGCCGACCGCGAGGCGCTGCTGGAGGCGGTGACCGCCGAAGCGTTCCGGCAGTTCAACGTGATCATGCGCGAGGCGATCGAGCAGTCGGGCAAAGGCTCGAAACTGTCGCGCTTTGCCCAGGCCGCGCTCGCCTTCGGGCTGGAGCGCCACGGCATCTACCGGCTGATGTTCGCGTCGCGCACCATGGCCTGCGCGCCCAAGGGCAGCGAGCTGCACACCGCGGCGATGGAAACGCTGGCACTGCTGGTCGAGTCGTTCGAGGCGCCCGCGGTCGGGCTCCTGCGCGAGCGGCAGGCGCTGAAGATCTGGGCCGGACTGCACGGCATCGTGATGCTCGCCGAGCAGGGCCTGCTGACCGGCGAGTCCGCGCAGATCAGCCGCGAGGAGTTGCTGGACGAGATCGTCGAGCAGACCAAGGCAGCACTCACCGTGGCGCTGCAGGCGACGGGGGACAGGGCGTAGGCTTCGCGTCTTGGGGCCGCATCAACAGATTCATCACCTCATCCTGAGGAGCTTGCGCAGCAAGCGTCTCGAAGGACGAGGCCACGGACGGACCGGGCCTCATGGTTCGAGACGGCGCTGCGCGCCTCCTCACCATGAGGAAAAAGCCTTACTTCGGCGGACGCGGATCGATCGGCGTGGTGCCGCGCACGCCCAGAATGTCCTCCAGCACTTTCGCGCCGGCCAGCAGCTGCGCTTCGGCGCGCGGCTTTGCGACCATCTGCAGGCCGACCGGCAGGCCCGAGGCGGTGAAGCCGCAGGGCAGCGACAGCGCCGGACAGCAGGCCAGCGTAATCGCGTAGACGATGCCGAGCCATTCGACGTAATTGTCGAACTTCTTGCCGTCGCACTCGGCGACATAGCGGTTCTCGACCGGGAACGGCGCCACGATGGTCGCGGGCGCCAGCAGCAGGTCGTACTTGTCGAAGAATTCGAGCGCACGCGCGGTCATCGCGACGCGCTGCGCCTCGGCGCGTTCGAGCTTCTCGACCGTGAGCTTCAACCCTTCCTCGATGTTCCAGATCACCTCGGGCTTCAGCAAATCGCGCTTGGTGCGCAGCAATTCGGCCTTGCTGATCGCGAAATCGAACGCGCGCAGCACGTGGAAGCATTCATGGGCTTCGCGCAGATCGGGATGCGCCTCCTCGACGATCGCACCGGCTTCCGCAAACCGCTCCGCCGCCTTGCGGGTCACAGCCCTGACCTCGGGATCGACCGGCGTGATGCCGAGATCGGGTGAATAGGCGATGCGCTTCGGCTTCTGGTTCGAACGCGCCGCCGACAGGAATGAGGTCGGCAGTGCGGGCAGCGACAGCGGATCGGCGGCATGCTCGCCGCTCATCGCGTCGAGCAGCAGCGCGAGGTCCTCGACATTGCGCGCCATCGGTCCTTGCACCCCGAGGGTACGGTCGACACCGAACTTCGGCGTGTGCGCGACGCGGCCGATCGACGGCCGCAGGCCGACGATGCCGCAGAAGCTCGCCGGGTTGCGCAGGCTGCCGCCCATGTCGGAGCCGTGTGCGAGCCACGCGGTGCCGCTCGCAAGGGCCGCGGCGGCGCCGCCGGAGGAGCCGGCCGCCGAGCGTGACGTGTCCCAGGGATTGCGGGTCGGACCGAACACCTCGTTGAAGGTGTTGGCGCCGGCGCCGAATTCCGGCGTGTTCGACTTGGCGTAGATCACGCCACCGTTCTGTTCGAGGCGCTCGACCAGGATGTCCGACTTCGCGGGGACGTTGTCCTTGAAGATCGGCGAGCCCAGCGTGGTCAGCACGCCGGAGACGGCGGTGAGGTCCTTGATCGGAACGGGAAGGCCCGCGAGCAGACCGCGCTCGCTGACCGGCTTCTGCATCAGGGCCTTGGCGTGGCTGCGGGCGCGGTCGAAGCAGAGTGTCGGCAGTGCGTTGACCTTGCCGTCCACCTCGGCGATGCGCGTCTCCAGCACGTCGAGCAGATCGAGCGGCGTGACGTCACCGGCCTTCAGCTTTTCGACGACGGCACACGCCGTTTCCTTCACCAAGCCCTGATCAGCCATGCGCCGTTGCTCCTATGCCTTCCGTTTGCTTGTGCTGTAGAACATTTCCTGCCGTCGTGGCAATGCGACGTGAACGGAAGGGGCAGGGATGGCAGCGTTGTTTTCCGCGCTGGACTGGCGCGCGATGAGCCAGCAGGAGCGCGATCTCGGTCTGAACAACGGCGTTGCCGTCAAGGGTAGCGCCGAGATCGCTGCGGGCTGGGAGCAGCGCTCGGCGACACTGCGGCAAAAGCACGCCGGCCATCTCGACCTCAGATACGGCCCGCGCGAGCGCAACCGGATCGACTTCCTGAAAGCCCGCGACGGCGCGCCGACGCTGCTGTTCATCCACGGCGGCTACTGGCAGACCCGTGCCAAGGAGGTGTTCACGATCTTCGCCGAGGGGCCGATGGCCCATGGCATCAATGTCGCGCTGATCGGCTATACGCTCGCGCCGGATGCGACGCTCGATGACATCGTCGCCGAGATCCATGCCGGCATCGACTTTCTGGCCGGGCAGTTGCCCGCGCTCGGGGCCGCTGCCGAGGGCATCGTGGTGTCGGGCTGGTCGGCCGGCGGACATTTGACATCGATGGCGCTGTCGAACGCCCATGTCCGGGCCGGCATGGCGATCTCGGGTATCTACGACCTCGAGCCGATCAGGCATTCGTACCTCAACGAAAAGCTCAAGCTCGACGAAGCGGCGTCGCGGCGCAACTCGCCGATGATGGCGGAAGGCGGCACGGCAAAGCCGCTGTCGCTGGTGGTCGGCAGCGCCGAATTGCCGCTGCTGCGCAAGCAGACAGCCGATTTCGCCGGCCATCGCGCCCGTTACGGCCTGCCGGTGACCTACGAGGAGATCGCCGGGGCCGATCATTTCTCCATCATGAACCAGATGCTGGCGCCGCAGGGCCGCATCACGACCCTGATCCGGCAGCTGTTCGAGCGGACGGCGAGTTGACGTCATCCTGAGAGGCTGTGACGCTTTCGCCGCCGTCATTGCGAGGAGCGATAGCGACGAAGCAATCCATTTCTCCGCTTGCGGCGCGATGGATTGCTTCGCTTCGCTCGCAATGACGTGGATGGAGCGACGCGTACTATCACCGTCATCCTGAGGTGCGAGCGGAGCGAGCCTCGAAGGATGACGTAGCCCGTGGCCCATCCTTCGAGACGGCCGCTTTGCGGCCTCCTCAGGATGACGGTGAAAGAAGTGGCGCGATCGGGATTAACCCCACCCCGACGTCAGCCCGCCATCCACGGTATAGATCACGCCGGACGTATAGCCGGCGCGGTCGGACGCCAAAAACGCCATCAGGTCGCCGATCTCGCGTGCATGTGCGGGCCGGCCGAGCGGCAGACCCTTCTGGAATTCCTTGTAGCGGTTCTCGTCGCCGAACTGGTTCCTGGCGCGGGTCTTGAGCAGCGTGACGTGGCGATCGGTGCCGACAGGGCCGGGATTGATGCCGACGACGCGGATGTTGTCGGCGAGGCTCTTGCCACCGAGCGCGCGGGTGAACGCCATCAGCGCCGCATTGCCGGCGCTGCCGCAGATGTAATTGGCGTCGAACTTCTCGCCGGCCGCGCCGATGTCGTTGACGATCACGCCCCCGCCGCGCGCCTTCATCTGGGCGTAGATCGCGCGCGTCAGATTGACGTAACCGAACACCTTGAGCTCCCAGGCATGCCGCCAGGTCGCCTCGTCGATCTTGTCGATCGAGCCGCCCGGGATGTCGCCGGCATTGTTGACCAGGATGTCGATGTCGGCGGCCTCCTTTGCCAATCGCGCCAGATCTTCGGATTTGCGCAGGTCGACCACGCTGATCGCCGCGTCGATCTGATGCGCAGAACGGAGCCGCTCGGCCAGTGCCTTCAATTGCTCGCCGTTGCGGGCGGCGAGCAGCAAATTGGCGCCTTCCTCGGCAAAGGCTTCGGCGGCGGCCGCGCCAATGCCCTTGGAGGCGCCGGTGATCAGGACACGCTTGCCGCGCAGATGCAGATCCATGGGATGTCTCGCTTGGTATGAGGAGTGGTGTCGGCGAATTTGGTGGGGCAGGGTCGCGCCGCGGTCAACACTGCACTGCAGCGTTGCGCTCGCGCGAAGTTTGGTCCATTGCAGGATCATCAGAATAGGCGGCATTGCCGGCCGGGCAAATCACAAGGGTGTTCTCGATGAGCAGCGCAAAGAAGCAGTATCGGATTGCGGTCATTCCCGGTGACGGCATCGGCAAGGAAGTGATGCCCGAGGGCCTGCGCGTCATCGAGACGGCGGCGAAGAAGCACGGCGTCGACGTGAAGTTCGACCATTTCGACTTCGCCTCCTACGACTATTACGAGAAGCACGGCGAGATGATGCCGGCCGACTGGAAGGACCAGATCGGCAAGCATGACGCGATCTACTTTGGCGCGGTCGGCTGGCCGGCGAAAATACCTGACCATATCTCGTTGTGGGGATCGCTCATAAAATTCCGCCGCGAATTCGACCAATACGTCAATCTGCGCCCGGTGCGGCTGATGCCCGGCGTGCCGTCGCCGCTGGCGAACCGCAAGCCCGGCGACATCGACTTCTGGGTGGTGCGCGAGAACACCGAGGGCGAATACTCCTCGGTCGGCGGCCGCATGTTCCCGGACACCGACCGCGAATTCGTCACCCAGCAGACCGTGATGACCCGCACCGGCGTCGACCGCATCCTGAAATTCGCGTTCGATCTGGCGCAGTCGCGGCCGAAGAAGCATCTGACCTCGGCGACCAAGTCGAACGGCATCTCCATCACCATGCCCTATTGGGACGAGCGCGTGGAGGCGATGGCCAAGAAGTATCCCGGCGTGAAGTGGGACAAGTACCACATCGACATCCTGACCGCGAACTTCGTGCTGCATCCGGACTGGTTCGACGTCGTGGTCGGCTCCAATCTGTTCGGGGACATACTTTCCGATCTCGGCCCGGCCTGCACCGGCACGATCGGCATCGCGCCGTCGGGCAACATCAATCCGGAAGGCGATTTCCCCTCGGTGTTCGAGCCGGTGCATGGCTCGGCGCCTGACATTGCGGGGCAGGGCATCGCCAACCCGATCGGCATGATCTGGTCGGGCGCGATGATGTTGGAGCATCTCGGCGAGACGCAGGCAGCTAGCGCCATCGTCGGCGCGATCGAGCGCACGCTCGGCGAACGCACGCTGCGCACGCGCGACCTCGGCGGCAATGCCGACACTACCGCGTGCGGCAAGGCCGTCGCGGAGATGGTGGATTAGGCTACGCTGTCAATCACGGGGTCGTCCTGGCGAAAGCCAGGACCCATTACCCCGAGTGCTTGTTGTATTGCTGGTTCTGATCACCGCCCTGCGCGATGACGCAGGCCGGTGGTAATGGGTCCTGGATCGCGCTCGCTACTCTCGCTTGTCCAGGACGACGTCGTTATTGATTGCTCCGCAATCTGCGTAGGGCGGGTTAGCCACCCTACGGCCACTGTCGTCCCTGCGAAAGCAGGGACCCATAACCACAGGGTCTTGTTGTTGGGGCTCGCTGTGGCCCCAGCCTTCGTGACAATGGGCAGTGATGGTTATGGGTCCCGGCTCGCGCGGAGCCTGTCATCGGGCGGCGCTTTGCGCCGGGACGACGGTGAAATTACCCCTTCACGATCCTGCGGCAGTGCTCCCACGCCGCGTGGATCAAATTCTCGCTCGCCTCGGGCGTGCGGAAGGCGGAGTGCGCCGACAGCGTCACGTTCGGGATTTTGGTCAACGGGTGATCCTTGGGCAGCGGCTCGATGTTGTAGACGTCGAGGCCGGCGTGGCGGATGTGGCCCGAATTGAGCGCATCGATCATCGCCTGCTCGTCGACGATCGCGCCGCGCGCGGTGTTGATCAGCACCACGCCCTTCTTCATCTTCGCGATCTTGTCGCGCGTGATCAGGCCGCGGGTCTCGTCGTTCAATAGCAGATGGATCGAGACCACGTCGCTGCTCGCCAGCACGGTGTCGAGATCGACGAACTCGACGCCCGGATGGTTCTTGGGCGACCGGTTGCACGCGATCACCTTCATGCCGCTGCCAAGCGCGATGCGGGCGACCTCGGCGGCGATGCCGCCGAAGCCGACGAGGCCGAGCGTCTTGCCGGTGAGCTGCATGCCGTCCTCGCGCAGCCAGTTGCCGGCGCGCATCTCGCGGTCCATCTGCGCGATCACGCGCGCCGACGACCACATCAGCGCGATCGCCGATTCCGCGACCGCGGTGTCGCCATAGCCCTTGATCAGGTGCACGGAAATGCCGAGCTCGGCGAGCTCTTCCGGGTTCATGTAGCTGCGCGCGCCGGTGCCGAGGAATACGACATGCTTCAGGCCGGCGCACTTCTTCGCAACATCGGTCGGCAGCGCGGTGTGATCGACCACCGCGATCTCGGCGCCGTCGAGCACAGCCGGATAGTCCTCGGACTTGATGTCGGGGTTGCGGTTGATCCGCATTTTTGGATCGCCTGACTTTTCCAGGCGCTCCGTGATGACAGCGAGCGATTCATTGGCGTCGACAAACACTGCGCGCACGAAAGCCTCCATCGAGGGGAGAAGGGAAGATCAGGACGCGACGCCGGCGAGCGCCAGCACCGTATGCATCAGGACGTTGGCGCCGGCAGCGCAATCGGTCTGCTTGGCATCTTCCAGCTCATTATGGCTGATGCCGTCCTTGCAGGGCACGAACACCATCGCGGCCGGCATCACCGTGTTGAGGTTGCAGGCGTCGTGGCCGGCGCCCGAGGTGATGCGGCGGTGCGAATAGCCGAGCTGCTTGGCGGCGTTCTCGACCGCGTCGACCAGCTTGGGATCGAAATGCGTCGGCGCCTTGCGCCAGACGAGATCAAGCTGCACCTCGACCTTGCGCTTTGCTGCGATCTCGCTCACGGCGGCACGCAGGTCGCGATCCAGCGCATCCATGATCGTGGCGTCGGCACTGCGGCAATCCACCGTGAAGGCGATCTCGCCGGGGATGACGTTGCGCGAGGGCGCGGCGATCACGGCCTCGCCGATGGTGCCGACGGCCTTCGGGCCGTGCTTCTTGGCGATGCTCTCCATCGCCAGCACGATCTCGGACAACGTCGCCAGCGCATCGCGGCGCAGCGGCATCGGGGTCGAACCGGCGTGGCTCTCGAAGCCTACGATCTTGCCGTCGTACCACAACACGCCCTGGCCGGAATCGACCACGCCGATGGTCTTGCCCTCGGCCTCCAGGATCGGACCCTGCTCGATATGCAGCTCGACGAAGCTGGTGAACTTCTGGCGGCCGACCGGGGCGTCGCCGCGATAACCGATCGTGTCCAGCGCCTGCGCCACCGTGACGCCCTCGGCGTCCTTGCGCGACAGGATGTCGTCCGTGGTGAAGTCGCCGACATAGGCGGCCGAGGCCATCATCGCCGGCGCAAAGCGCGAGCCTTCCTCATTGGTCCAGTTGCAGATGCAGATCGGCAGCTCGGTCTCGATCCCGGCATCGTTGAGCGTGCGCACCATTTCGAGCGCCGCCAGCGTGCCGAGCACGCCGTCATATTTGCCGCCGGTCGGCTGGGTGTCGAGATGCGAGCCGACGCCGATCGGCGGCTTCGACATATCCCGTCCTTTCCGCAAGCCGAACATCGAGCCGAGCGCGTCGACCTGCACCTCGAGGCCGGCGTCCTGGCACGCCTTGCGGAACCAGTCGCGCACCTGCTTGTCTTCGGCGCTCAGGGTCAGCCGCCGCACGCCGCCCTTGGGCGTTGCACCAAACTGCGCGGTTTCGTGGATGGTGCCCCAGAGGCGGGCGGAATCGATCTGCAGGTTGGTGGCGGCTCGGCTCATGTCGTCAGTCCATTTTTATTTTCGTCATTCCGGGGCGATGCGTCAGCATTGAACCCGGAATCTCGAGATTCCGGGTCTGGTCCTTCGGACCATCCCGGAATGACGTTCGATTATCCGGCAATCGTTCAATGACGCGCCACTCTCGCGCCGTCAACCGCCACGCTCGCCTGCGCGATCTGCCTGGCGAGATTGGCGACGCGCTCGATGGCGACCGCATCGGGCGAGGCGAGCCAGCTCGCGGTGAAGGTGAGGGGCGGCAGCTTGAGGTCGGTGTCGAGCAGCAGCAAGCGCCCGTCGGCAAGCTCGTTCTCGACGATCGCGGCCGGGATCACCGCGATGCCAAGCCCTTCATTGGCCATGTGGATCACGGTCGCGAGCGAGGTCGAGGCGTGCAGCCGGATCGGCGGCAGATCGGGGGCGTTGAACAATGCGCGTACGGTCTCGTAGGGCTGGGTCTTGCGCGGAAAGGTGATGATCGGAAACCGCGCCAGGTCCTGCCGCGCCACCGGGCCGTCGCCGAGGCCGAGCGCCGGGCTCGCCAGGAAACCGATCGGGTAATCGCACAGCACATGGTTGTGCGCGCCGGACGCCGAGACCGGCCCAAGCACGAAGGCGAGCTCGATCTCCTGCGCCAGCAGCCGCGCGGTCAGATTGGGCGTGATGTCGACCTCGATCTCCAGCGACAGGTTGGGGTAGATCTCGTTGACGCTCTTGACGAGGCGCGGCAGCCAGGTGTGCACGATGGTCTCCGCGACACCGAGCCGCAGTGCGCCGCGCATCGCCGAACGGTCGCCGACCTCGGCCATCATCTCCGAACGCAGGCCGATCAGCTTCTCGGCATAGATCATCATCAGCCGTCCACTCGGGGTCGGCGAGGCCACCCGGTGGTCGCGGTTGAGCAGCTTGACGCCCATTTCGCGCTCGAGCTGGGCAATGCGCTGGGAGATCGCCGGCTGGGTGGTGTTGAGCCGCTGGGCGGCGCCGCGAAAGCTGCCGAGCTTGACGACCCAAAGGAATGTCTCGATCGAGCGGAAGTCCGTCATTGGAAGCATTTTCCAGATCGATAAATTTGTTTTATCGATTTTGATTAGAAAGGACGATTAGACATTATATCACGCTTGGTGTTGGTTTGTCCTTGTCGAGATTATGGGCAGGAGAATCCCATGACTGTTTTTGCGGCAGTGCAGCGATCTCAAGGGGAACCAGTGCTGGCGAGCGTCGAAGCGCGCCGCGCCTGCCGTGACGGCGTGGCCTCCGCCACCACAGCCGGTCTCGCCAACGGTTTCGTCCAGGGCAATCTCGCGATCCTGCCGGAAAAACTCGCCGGCGCCTTCCACCGCTTCTGCCAGCTCAATCCGAAGCCGTGCCCGATCATCGGCATGTCCGACGTCGGCGATCCCCGCATTCCGGCGCTCGGCCTCGACCTCGACATCCGCACCGACGTGCCGCGCTACCGGGTCTGGCGCGACGGCGAGGTGGCGGACGAGCCGGCCGACATCACCAAATACTGGCGCGACGATCTCGTCACCTTCGTGCTCGGCTGCTCCTACTCGTTTGAAGAGGCGCTGCTGGATGAGGGCCTGCCGATCCGTCACATTGAACGCAATCTGCGTGTGCCAATGTACCGGACCAGTATCGCCTGCAGCCCGTCGGGGCCGTTCGCGGGACCCATGGTGGTGTCGATGCGCCCGTTCAAGCCGGCGGATGCGATCCGCGCGGTGCAGATCACCTCGCGCTTTCCGTCGGTGCATGGCGCGCCGGTCCATCTCGGCCATCCGCATGCGATCGGCATCAAGGATATCGCCAAGCCCGATTACGGCGATGCGGTACCGGTCGCCGACGACGAAATCCCGGTGTTCTGGGCCTGTGGCGTCACGCCGCAATCGGTGATCGCAAGTGCGAAGCTGCCGTTCGCGATCACGCATTCGCCGGGCCTGATGCTGGTGACCGATCTCAGGAACAAGCAGCTCGCTGTGCTCTGAATAGGCAATTCGTGCAATTCATTGAGGCTTTACTGCGCGCTACAAGCGTCACATCGATAATAACAAGCTGACCAAGGGGAAATTTCGATGACGATCTCTCGCCGTAACGTGTTGCTGGGTGCCACTGCCGCCGCGGCGCTCGGTCCGATGGCCGCGCGCGCGCAGGCCAGTGAAGTGGCAATCGGCGTGATCTATCCGCTCTCGGGCGCCAGCGCCCAGATCGGCGTCGACGCGCAGCGCGCGTTCGAGACCGCGGCAGACATCATCAACAAGAATTATGATTTCGCGCTGCCGCTCGCCAAGGGCGAGGGCCTGTCCGGCCTCGGCGGCGCCAAGGTCAAGCTCGTGTTCGCCGACCACCAGGCCGATCCGCAGAAGGGCCGCGCTGAAGCCGAGCGCCTGATCACGCAGGAGAAGGTCTGCGCCGTGATCGGCACCTATCAGAGCGCGGTCGCCGTCACCGTCAGCCAGATCTGCGAGCGCTACGGCGTTCCGTTCCTCTCGGCCGACAATTCCTCGCCGAGCCTGCATCGCCGCGGCCTGAAATACTATTTCCGCGCCTCGCCGCATGACGAGATGTTCTCGACCGCGATGTTCGACTTCTTCGATGCGATGAAGAAGAAGGGCCAGAAGATCGAAACGCTGGCGCTGTTCCACGAGGACACCATCTTCGGCACCGATTCGGCAAACGCGCAGACCAAGCTCGCCGGCGAGCGCGGCTACAAGATCGTGGCCGACATCAAGTACCGCGCCAACTCGCCGTCGCTGACCGCCGAGGTGCAGCAGCTCAAGGCGGCGAATGCCGACGTGCTGATGCCGTCGAGCTACACCACCGACGCGATCCTCCTGGTCAAGACCATGGCCGAGCTCGGCTACAAGCCGAAGAACATCATGGCGCAGGACGCCGGCTTCTCCGAGAAGGCGACCTACGACGCGGTCGGCGACAAGCTCGAGGGCGTGATCTCGCGCGGCAGCTTCTCGCTCGACCTGGCGCAGAAGCGTCCGATGGTCGGTCTCATCAACGAGATGTACCGCGCCAAGTCCGGCAAGGATTTCAACGACTATTCGTCGCGCCAGTTCATGGGCCTGATCGTGATGGCGGACGCCATCAACCGCGCCAAGTCGACCGACGGCGAGAAGATCCGCGAGGCGCTGGTCGCCACCGACATGCCGGGCGATCAAACCATCATGCCGTGGCGGCGCGTCAAGTTCGACGAGATGGGTCAGAACAACTTCGCCGATCCGGTGCTGTTGCAGTACTCCGCGAAGAACTTCGTGACGATCTTCCCGGAACAGGCCGCCGTCTCCGAGGCGATCTGGCCGATGAACAGCTGATCGGTCGGGCGCCAGAGCGTCCGTTCCGATTGTATCGGAACGGAGCTCTGGATTCTTGTTGCGACGCGTTTTCCTAGCGCGAACCGGTATTTACTTCGCTCGAAAACGCTATTGAGGGGACAGACGGCGGTGACAGCCGAGACCATTATCCAGAGTTTGGCGAGTGGCCTGTTGATGGGGCTGCTCTACGGATTGATCGCCGCAGGCCTCGCATTGATCTTCGGATTGATGGACGTCGTGAATTTCGCGCACGGCGAGTTCCTGATGATCGCGATGTACGCGACCTTCTTCCTGTTCGCGTTCTTCGCGATCGATCCCTTGCTTTCGGCGCCGCTGGTCGCCGCGGCGCTGTTCGTGTTCGGCGCGGTGGTCTATCTATTGATCGTCCGCTTCGCGATGCGCGCCAAGGCCAATGCCGGCATGGTGCAGATCTTCTCGACCTTCGGGCTGGCGATCGTGATGCGGGGCCTCGCCCAGTTCTTCTTCACGCCCGACTACCGCAGCGTCACCAACTCCTGGGTCGGCGGCAAGACGGTGTCGATCGCCGGCATCTATCTGCCGGAGCCGCAGCTGATCGGCGCGATGCTGTCGATCGCGGCCTTCGTCGCGCTCTACTTCTTCATCAATCGCACCGATTTCGGCCGCGCGCTCGAGGCGACGCGCGAGGACGCCGGCGCGGTGGCGCTGGTCGGCATCGACAAGAACCGGGTGTTCGCGCTCGGCTGGGGCCTCGGTGCAGCGCTGGTCGGCCTCGCCGGCGCCATCATGGCGATCTTCTTCTACGTCTATCCCGACGTCGGCGCGTCGTTCGCCCTGATCGCCTACGTCACGGTGGCGCTCGGCGGCTTCGGCAGCGTGTTCGGCGCCTTTGCCGGCGGCATTATCGTCGGCCTGGTGGAGGCGACCACCGCGCTGATCCTGCCGCCGTCGCTGAAATCGGTCGGCATCTATGCCGTTTACCTGCTGGTCGTCTTCATCCGCCCGCGTGGCCTGTTCGGATCGATGTGATGGACACCCAGTTCGCCCAACGCCGCAGGCGTGACCTGATCGTGGCGGCCTGCCTCGCGGTGATCGCCGCGCTGGTGCCGCTGTTCGTCAAGGACGTCTACGTCCAGAACATCATGGTGCTGACGCTGATGTACGCGGCGCTGTCGCAGAGCTGGAACATCCTGTCCGGCTATTGCGGACAGATCTCGCTCGGCCATGCGCTTTATTTCGGGCTCGGCGCCTATACCACAGCGCTCCTGTTCACCAAGTTCGGCGTGCTGCCGTGGTTCGGCATGCTGGCCGGCGGGGCGATCTCCGCCTTGATCGCGATGGCGCTCGGCTATCCCTGCTTCCGCCTGCGCGGGCATTACTTCGTGATCGCGACCATCGTGATCGCCGAGATCGCGCTGCTGCTGATCCAGAACTGGGATTGGGCCGGCGCGGCGCTCGGCATCGACATCCCGGTGCGCGGCGACAGCTGGCTGAAATTCCAGTTCACCCGCTCGAAGCTGCCTTACTTCTATTTCGCGCTGGCGCTGGCCTGCGTCGCCTGGTTCGTCACCTGGTGGCTGGAGGATTCCAAATGGGGCTATTGGTGGCGCGCGGTGAAGGACAATCCCGATGCGGCCGAAAGCCTCGGCGTGGTCGTGTTCAATTCCAAGATGGGCGCGGCGGCGGTCTCGGCCTTCCTCGTTGCGGTCGGCGGCAGCTTCTACGCCCAGTTCGTCTCCTACATCGATCCTGAAAGCGTGATGGGCTTCCAGTTCTCGCTGCTGATGGCGCTGCCCGCGGTGTTAGGCGGCATCGGCACCCTGTGGGGGCCGGTGCTCGGCGCGGTCATCCTGATCCCTCTCACCGAGCTGACGCGCTCGTTCATCGGCGGCTCCGGGCGCGGCGTCGACCTCATCGTCTACGGCACGCTGATTGTCGTGATCTCGCTGGCGCTGCCGCGCGGCCTGGTCAGCGTGTTCTCCCTGCGCAAGGGAGCTGCACGATGACGGCGCTTCTGGAAACGCGCGGAGTTTGGCAGCGCTTCGGCGGCCTCGTCGCCAACAGCGACGTCTCGATTTCGGTCGGGCGCGGCGAGATAGTCGGCCTGATCGGCCCGAACGGCGCCGGCAAGTCGACGCTGTTCAACCTGATCGCGGGCGTGCTGCCGCCGACCCAGGGCTCGATCATCTTCGACGGCGAGGACGTGACAAAGCTGCCGGCGGCGGAACGCTGCCAGCGCGGCGTCGGGCGCACCTTCCAGGTGGTCAAGAGTTTTGAGACCATGACCGTGATCGACAACGTCATCGTCGGCGCGCTGATCCGCAACACCAAGATGCGCATCGCGCGGCAGAAGGCCTATGAGGTGCTGGAGTTCTGCGGCCTTGCCGCGCGCGCCGACAAGCTGGCCGCCGACCTCGTCCCGTCGGAGAAGCGCCGGCTCGAGGTCGCCCGCGCGCTCGCCACCGAGCCGAAGCTGCTGCTGCTTGACGAAGTCCTCACCGGACTGACGCCGGTCGAGGCACAGACCGGCGTCGAGCTGGTGCGCAAGGTCCGCGCCACCGGCGTCACCGTGCTGATGGTCGAGCACGTGATGGAGATCGTGATGCCGCTGGTCGACCGCGCCATCGTGCTCAATCTCGGCAAGGTGCTGGTCGAGGGCAAGCCGACCGAGGTCGTCCGCAATCCGGAAGTCATTTCTGCCTATCTCGGGGATCGTCATGCTGTCGGTGCGTGAAGTCACCACCGCCTATCAGGGCCTCGTCGCGATCTCCTCGGTGTCGATCGACGTCACCAAGGGCGAGATCGTCTGCGTCGCCGGCGCCAACGGTGCGGGCAAGTCGACGCTGTTGAAATCGATCGCCGGCGCCGAGCGGCCGCGCGCAGGGACCGTCACCTTCGACGGCAAGCGTATCGACGGCCAGCCGCAGCACGTCATCACGTCAAGCGGCATCGCTTACGTGCCGGAGAACCGCCGGCTGTTTCCGCGGCTCTCGGTGCGCGACAATCTGCGGCTCGGCAGCTATCTCTACCGCAGCCAATCCGACCGCGACGCGCCGCTCGATCTGGTGTTCAAGCTGTTCCCGCGACTCGGCGAACGGCTCGACCAGCGTGCCGAGACCTTGTCCGGCGGCGAGCAGCAGATGCTCGCGATCGGCCGCGCGCTGATGACGCGGCCGCGGCTTCTGATGCTCGACGAACCGTCGCAGGGCATCATGCCGAAACTGGTCGACGAGATCTTCCAGGCCGTGAAGCGCATCCGCGACGCCGGCATGACGGTGCTGATCGTCGAGCAGCGCATGGCCGAATGCCTCGAGATCGCCGACCGCGCCTACATCCTGCAGACCGGCCGCGTGCTGATGCAGGGCACCGCCGCCGAGATCAGCGGCAATCCGGATGTGCGCAAGGCGTATCTGGGGCTGTAGCGACGGAATGTCTCCACGCACACCGCCGTCATCCCCGCGCAAAGGCGAAGCCTTTGTCGCTGGAGGTGCGCGCCTCTTCGGCGCGCCTCGAAGGATGGCCGCAGGCGCGCTTGTGGCCCATCCTTCGAGGCTCGCTGCGCTCGCACCTCAGGATGACGTCAGTGTTTGCGGCGGGAAGCCATGGTTGATGCCTGGCTACCGATCCAGCCCACGGATCCTACTTGTCCTTGCCCTCTTCGACCTTCTCGACTTTGGCGGCAAGATCGGGCACGCGGCTGACGCGATAGGTCGCGTTGCTGCATGTCAGCGTCCAGGCCTCGTTGTCGGGCTTCGAGAGCTTGTCGTCCCGTTCGGCCTTGAGCGGCTTGTCGCAAGGATAGCCCTGCGCGCGCAGCTGGGTTGCCAGCATGCCTTGCAAGGTCTCTTCGGTCCGTGCGTCAGACGCCGCAAGGCCAACGGCGAACGGAACCGCTAACGCCAAGCCTGTGAACCTCATCATGACTGTCTTCCGCATATCGATCCTCCGCTTGATCTAGTGAGGGTGATCCGGCAGCACGAGCCCGAACGTCCTGGTCAAATCCGCCACCTGGTCGGGCGACAAATAGCGCGGGTTCAGCCCGCGCAGCAGCAGATAGAGCTTTGCGGTTTCCTCGAGCTCCTCGGTCGCGAACACCGCCGCTTCCAGCGTATCGCCCGACACCACGGGCCCGTGATTGGCGAGCAGCACCGATGAATATTTCCCGGCCAGCCCCCGGATCGCGTCGGCAACGGCCGGATCGCCGGGGCGATAATAGGGCACCAGCGCGGTCTGGCCGCACTTCATGACGTAATAGGCCGTCATCGGCGGCAGCGCGGCGCGCGGGTCGATCTCCGGCAGCATCGAGAGCGCGACCGAATGGGTCGAGTGCAGGTGCACCACGGCGCCGGCGGAGGCGCGCGTCTGGTAGAGCGCGGTGTGCAGCGGCACTTCCTTGGTCGGGGCGTCGCCGGAGACGAGCCGGCCGTTGCCGTCGAGCCGTGACATTTTCGCCGGATCGAGGAAGCCGAGCGAGGCGTTGGTCGGCGTCACCAGCCAGCCGCCGTCGTCGAGCCGGACGCTGATATTGCCCGAGGACCCCGGCGTCAGGCCGCGCTCGAACAGCGAGCGGCCGAAGCGGCAGATGTCCTCACGAAGCTTTGTTTCGTTCATCCGGTTTCGCTCGCGGCGCCAGCTTTGGCGCTATCCGTTTTCCGCTTTGTCTCATGCTTTGGCAGCGCGGCCAAGCCGTGATAGGCAAGCAGCAACGAGCTTGATCCGGACCCGGAAGGCCGCGCTGGCGCAAAGTGGCGGCCGGTTTTCCGAAAAGGTCATGCTCAAACAACTAAAAATGTTCAGGGATCGCCACATGTCCAGTTCCGCAACATCACGTGTCGCCGTCATCGGGCTGGGCTCGATGGGATACGGCATGGCGACCTCGCTCAGGCGGGCCGGTTTCGAGGTGACCGGCTGCGACGTCACGGCCGATGCGGTGGCGCGCTTCGTCGCCGACGGCGGCAAGGGCGCCAAGTCGCCGGCCGAGGCGGCCCGGGATGCCGACATCGTCGTCAGCGTCGTCGTCAATGCCGCGCAGACTGAAGGGATTCTGTTCGGCAAGGACGGTGTCGCCGAGACCTTGGCCAAGGACGCGGTCTTCATCTCCTCGGCGACCATGGACCCCGATATCGCGCGGCGCCTCGCAAAACAGCTCGAGGCGACCGGTCGGCATTATCTCGACGCCCCGATCTCCGGCGGCGCGCAACGCGCGGCGCAAGGCGAATTGACAATTCTCGCCTCCGGCAGTGCGGCGGCGTTTGCGAAGGCGCGGCCGGCGCTGGATGCGATGGCGGCAAAACTCTACGAGCTCGGCGATGCCGCGGGGCAGGGCGCTGCGTTCAAGATGATCAACCAGCTGCTGGCCGGCGTGCATATCGCGGCCGCCTCCGAGGCGATCGCCTTTGCCGCCAAGCAGGGCCTCGACATCCGCAAGGTGTATGAGGTGATCACCGCCTCCGCCGGCAATTCCTGGATGTTCGAGAACCGCATGCCGCATGTGCTCGACGGCGACTATGCGCCGCGCAGCGCGGTGGAGATCTTCGTCAAGGATCTCGGCATCATCCAGGACATGGCGCGCAATGCACGCTTCCCGGTGCCGGTCTCGGCCGCGGCCTTGCAGATGTTCCTGATGACCGCGGCCGCCGGCATGGGCCGCGACGACGATGCGTCGGTGGCGCGGATGTATGCGCAGGTTACCGGCACCAAGCTTCCAGGCGAGAAATAAGAGGATCTTGCAATGCCCCGTTTTGCCGCCAACCTCACCATGATGTTCAACGAGGTCCCGTTCCTCGACCGCTTCGAGGCGGCGGCGAAAGCGGGCTTCACCGCGGTCGAGTTCCTGTTTCCTTACGACCATCCGGCCGAGGAGGTCGGCAAGCGGCTGAAAGACAATGGGCTGACGCAGGCGCTGTTCAACTTGCCGCCGGGCGACTGGAACGCAGGCGAGAAGGGGTTTGCCGCGCTGCCCGATCGCTTCGCCGACCTCCAGCAAAGCCTGAAGACCGCGCTGCCCTATGTGCAGGCGACCGGCGTCAAGCGGGTGCATCTGATGGCGGGAATAGCCGACCGCAGCGATGCCAGGGCGGTCGCCGCGTTTCGCAAATCGGTCGCCCATGCCGCGGAGTTCTTCGCGCCGCACGGCCTCGACCTCGTGATCGAGCCGATCAATCCGCGCAACGTGCCCGGCTACTTCCTCAACGACTTCATCTTCGCGCGCGATCTGATCAACGAGCTTGGTATCGCGAACCTGAAGCTGCAGTTCGACATCTACCACTGCCAGATCATCCATGGCGACGTCACCATGCGGCTGCGCGAAATGATGCCGATCATCGGCCACATCCAGATTGCGTCGATCCCCTCGCGCAACGAGCCTGACGGCGAGGAGCTGAACTATCCGTTCCTGTTCGGCGAGCTCGACCGGCTCGGCTATGGCGGCTTCGTCGGCTGCGAATACAATCCGCGCGGCAAGACCACCGACGGTCTCGCCTGGTTCAAGCCCTATGCCGGAGTGAAGCCGTGACATCAGCCGGAAAACTGTCTCTTGGCTGCGTCGCCGACGACTATACCGGCGCCTCCGACCTCGCCAACACGCTGACCCGCGCCGGCCTGCGCACGGTGCAGACCATCGGCGTGCCCGCGGACGATCTCGCGCTGCCCGAGGTCGACGCCGTCGTGGTGTCGCTGAAGAGCCGCTCGATCGAGGCCGGCCTCGCCGTGACGCGTTCGCGCGCAGCGGAGGCCTGGCTGCGCGGCCGCGGCGCCAAACATATCCTGTTCAAGATCTGCTCGACCTTCGATTCAACCGATGCCGGCAATATCGGCCCCGTGATGGACGCGCTGCGCGCCGATTCAAGGGATGCCATCGTGCTGGTGACGCCGGCATTCCCGGAGACCGGCCGCACCGTCTACCAGGGCAATCTGTTCGTCGGCTCGGTGCCGCTGAACGAGAGTCCGCTGAAGGACCATCCGCTCAACCCGATGCATGATTCCAATCTGGTTCGCGTGCTGGCGCGGCAAAGCACGACCAAGGTCGGCCTGGTCGATCTGGCGACGCTGAGCCGTGGCGCGGACGCCGTCCGGGCAAAGCTCGCCGAGCTCACGCAAAGCGGCATCGGCGCCGCCATCGTCGATGCGGTGTTCGACCGCGACCTCGAGACTATCGGGCAGGTCGCGCTGGAACACCGTCTTTCGGTCGGCGCTTCCGGGATCGGGCTTGGCCTGGCGCGGGCGCTGGTCGCCGCGAGCAAAGCCAAACCGGACACCGCGGATGCGATGCTGGCGACGCCGGTCGGCGGCGCGGCGGCGTGCCTTGCCGGCAGTTGCTCGCAGGCGACCTTGCGCCAGATCGCCAACGCCGAGAAGGTGATGCCGGTCCTGCACCTCGATCCCGAGCGGGTGGTCGCCGGCAAGGACGAGGCGCAGCGCGCGCTCGCCTGGGCCAGGGACCGGCTCGGGGCGGGGCCGATCCTGATTGCGAGCAGCTCGACCCCGGATGAGGTGGCAGCTGTGCAATCCCGTCATGGTCGCGATGCAGCCGGGCATGCCATCGAACAGGCGATGGCCGACATCGCGGATGGTCTGGTGCAGTCGGGCGTGCACAGGCTGGTGGTCGCCGGTGGTGAAACTTCGGGCGCCGTGGTCGATCGCCTGCGCATCCCTGGATTCCTGGTCGGTGCGGAAATCGCCGCCGGCGTGCCGGTTCTGCGAGCAGTCGGCACCGGGAGAGGCGAGATGGTGCTTGCCCTGAAATCAGGCAATTTCGGCGGGCCGGAGTTTTTCTCGGATGCGCTGGCATTGATGCCTTGATGCGGCTGGCGCGCATCATGCCACGGCGTCGAACAGCGTCTCAGTAGTTCAACGGGGGACCAAATTAACCCTACTTAAGGAGGGGGGCTGGCTTTGATGTCTGCGGCGTCCCGCCGCGCCCCCAGCCATTCGATCGGGCTTCGCGAGCCCGATATCAAGAGACCCCACGATGTTCGCCAAATTCTCGATCCGCGCCAAGATTATTGCCGTGGTTGCGTTCCTGCTTGTCGCGATGACCGGCATGGGCCTGCTCGCGGTCGTGAATTTACGGTCGATCAACGCCAACACCGTCGACATCACGACGAGCTGGCTGCCGAGCGTGCGTGCGCTCGGCGATCTGCGCGCCGGCGTCATCACCTATCGCAACGTCATCCGCGAGCACATGCTGTCCGAGACGCTGGAGGAGAAGCTCGCGCAGGAAAAGACCCTTGCGACCGTGGTCGAAGCCAATACCAAGGTCCGCGCGACCTATGAACCCCTGATCGCATCCCCCGAGGAGCGCGGGCTCTACAATCAATGGGTCGATGCCTGGACCCGCTACAAGAAGGGCACCGAGGAGGTGATGGCGCTGTCGCGCAGGGATGTCGGCAAGATCCAGCACGAAGCGCATGAGCTGAACGCCAAGACCGTGAACAAGATCGGCCTCGAGGCCGACGAGATCCTGCGCAAGGACATCGAGCTCAACAATGCCGGTGCCGACAAGGCGGCGCACGACGCGGCCAACAGCTACGCGTCTGCCGTCATGCTGCTTGCGATGATCCTTGGCGCCGCCATCATCGTCGGCGTCGGCGTCAGCTTCCTGATGATCCGCGACGTCTCGGCCGGCATCGCCTCGATCGTGAGCCCGATGCAGGCGCTGGGCCGCGGCGACCTGACCGCAAACGTCCCGCATCAGAGCGAGAAGACCGAGATCGGCGCGATGGCCGATACGCTGCAGGTGTTCAAGGAAGCCCTGGTCGCCAAGAAGGCGGCCGATGAAGCCGCGGCTGCCGACGCCGAAGCCAAGATCGAGCGCGGCCGCCGGGTCGATACCATCACCCGCAATTTCGAACAGATGATCGGCGAGATCGTGCAGACCGTGTCGTCGGCCTCGACCCAGCTCGAAGCCTCCGCCGGCACGCTGTCGTCGACCGCCCGGCGTTCGCAGGAGCTGACCACGTCGGTTGCCGCCGCGTCCGAGGAGGCCTCGACCAATGTCCAGTCGGTGGCGTCGGCGACCGAGGAGCTGTCGTCGTCGGTGACCGAGATCAGCCGCCAGGTGCAGGAGTCGGCACGGATGGCCGGCGATGCCGTCGGCCAGGCGCGCACCACCAACGATCGCGTCAGCGAGCTGTCGAAGGCCGCCGCGCGGATCGGCGACGTCGTCGAGCTGATCAACACCATTGCCGGCCAGACCAATCTGCTGGCGCTGAACGCGACCATCGAGGCGGCGCGCGCCGGCGAGGCCGGCCGCGGCTTCGCCGTGGTGGCGTCCGAGGTGAAGGCGCTGGCCGAGCAGACCGCCAAGGCGACCGGCGAGATCGGCCAGCAGATCGCCGGCATCCAGACCGCGACCCAGGAGTCGGTCGGCGCGATCAAGGAAATCTCCTCGACCATCGAACGACTGTCGGAGATCTCGTCCACCATTGCCGCCGCGGTCGAAGAGCAGGGCGCGGCGACGCAGGAAATCTCCCGCAACGTGCAGCAGGCGGCGCAGGGCACCCAGCAGGTCTCGGCCAACATCACCGACGTCCAGCATGGCGCCAACGAAACCGGCTCGGCGTCGAGCCAGGTGCTGTCGGCGGCCCAATCGCTCTCGGGCGACAGCAGCCGCCTTAAGGTCGAGGTCAGCAAGTTCCTCGACGCCGTCCGCGCCGCCTGATCCGGCGGCGCCGCTCGGGCGGCCGCCATCCTTCGCGTAACCGATGCCGACGTGGTGGGCCGACCCGGCCCACCACGTTTTACATTTTCGCAGAGCAGCGATGCATTAAGCTCGCGTCGGCCGAAATGGCGTCCTCAGCCGGCTCGCATTCGCAGCAGAGCCGTCTCTTTTTGACGACGATCCGCGCGCGATCGGCGGCACAGCGCCCGGCATGGCCGATCGGAGCGCGCAGCCTCACGCACTATGCCGAGGAAGTGAAAGCCGCCGCGGCTCCGCGGGTTGGCGTTTTGCCCGCCATCGGGTAAATCGGCCGCTGCGGAACGGCTTTTGCAATGTCGATTCCTCTGCCTGGGCGGGCTTCATTTCGGGAATGCTTGTTTTATGATCGCACTGGTCCGTATCGCGCTGAGCCGGCCATATACTTTCGTCGTGCTCGCGATCCTGCTGCTGATTATCGGACCGCTGGCGGCGTTGCGCACGCCGACCGACATCTTCCCGGATATCCGCATCCCCGTGATTGGCGTGGTCTGGCAGTACACCGGCCTGCCGCCGGACCAGATGTCCGGCCGCATCACCACGCCGTTCCAGCGCGCGCTGACCACGACCGTCAACGACATCGAGCACATCGTCGCCAATTCCTATAACGGCGTCGGCATCATCAAGATCTTCTTCCAGCCCAACGTCGACATCCGCACCGCCAATGCGCAGGTCACCGCGATCTCGCAGACCCTGCTCAAGCAGATGCCGCCGGGCGCGACGCCGCCGCTGATCCTGAACTACAGCGCCTCGACGGTTCCGATCATCCAGGTCGCGCTGTCGGGCGAGGGCCTGACCGAGCAGAACCTCGCCGATATCGGCATCAACCAGCTGCGCACGCCGCTGGTCACGGTGCCCGGCGCGGCGATCCCGTATCCGTTCGGCGGCAAGCAGCGCCAGGTCCAGATCGACCTCAATTCGACTGCGCTGCAGGCCCGCGGCCTGTCGGGCCAGGACGTTGCCAACGCGCTCGCCGCACAGAACCTGATCACCCCGGTCGGCACGCAGAAGATCGGTAATTTCGAATACACCATCAACCTCAACAACTCACCGCTGCGGCTCGAGGAGCTCGGCGACCTGCCGATCAAGCAGGTCAACGGCGCGATGGTCTATGTGCGTGACGTCGCCTCGGTCCGCGACGGCAACCCGCCGCAAACCAACATCGTCCATGTCGACGGCAACCGCTCGGTCTTGATGATGGTGCTGAAGGCCGGCGCCACCTCGACGCTCGATATCATCTCCGGCATCAAGCAGAAGGTGATCGAGGTCAAGGACCAGATGCCGGACGCGCTGAAGATCGGCTTCATCGGCGACCAGTCGGTGTTCGTCCGCGGCGCGATCACCGGCGTCGCCTTCGAGGGCGTGATCGCCGCGCTGCTCACCAGCATCATGATCCTCTTGTTCCTCGGCAGCTGGCGCTCGACCGTCATCATCGCGGTGTCGATCCCGCTGTCGGTGCTCGGCGCCATCATCATGCTGTCCCTGATCGGCGAGACGCTGAACATCATGACGCTCGGCGGCCTCGCGCTCGCGGTCGGCATCCTGGTCGACGACGCCACGGTGACGATCGAGAACATCAATTATCACCTTGAGCAGGGCAAACCGGTCGAGCAGTCGATCCTCGACGGCGCCAACCAGATCGTGACGCCGGCCTTCGTCTCGCTGCTCTGCATCTGCATCGTGTTCGTGCCGATGTTCTTCCTCACCGGCGTGGCGCGCTTCCTGTTCGTGCCGATGGCCGAAGCGGTGATGTTCGCGATGATCTGGTCGTTCGTCCTGTCGCGCACCTTGGTGCTGACCATGGCGAACTATTTGCTGCAGGCGCATGTGCATCATGAGGGCGCGCCGCCGAAGTCGCGCAATCCCCTGGTCTGGTTCCAGCGCGGCTTCGAGGCGCGGTTCGAGCGCATCCGCAGCGGCTATCGCGGCCTGCTCGCGATGGCGCTCGGTCACCGCACGGTGTTCGTGAGCTGCTTCCTCGCGGTGGTCGCGGCGTCGTTCCTCTTGGTGCCGTTCCTCGGGCGCAACTTCTTCCCGTCGGTCGACGCCGGCAACATCCTGATGCATGTCCGCACCCAGGTCGGCACCCGCGTCGAGGAGACCGCCAACCAGCTCGCCGACATCCAGAAGGCGATCCGCAAGCTGGTGCCCGGCGAGATCGAGACCATGACCGACAACATCGGCATGCCGATCTCCGGCATCAACATGACCTACAACAACACCGGCGTGATCGGCCCGCAGGACGGCGACATCCAGATCCGCCTGAAGGAAGGCCACAAGCCGACCGAGGAGCATGTCCGCACGCTGCGTGAGCAATTGCCGCGGCTGTTCCCGGGCACCAGCTTCGCGTTCCTGCCGGCCGACATCGTCAGCCAGATCCTGAACTTCGGCGCGCCGGCGCCGATCGATCTGCAGATCCGCGGCGCCAATCTCGATGCCAACTTCGCCTATGCCAACAAGCTGCTGGCCGGGATCAAGCGCATCCCCGGCATCGCCGATGCGCGGATCCAGCAGTCGCCGAACAACCCGACCTTCAACATCGATGTCGACCGCACCCGCGCGCAATATGTCGGCCTGACCGAGCGCGACGTCACCAACTCGCTGGTCGTCAACCTCGCCGGCTCCTCGCAGGTGGCGCCGACCTATTATCTCAATCCCGACAACGGCGTGTCGTATTCGATCGTGATGCAGACGCCGCAATACCAGATCGACTCGCTGAGCGCGCTGCAGACGCTGCCGATCACCGCGACCGGCAACACCCAGGCGCCGATCCTCGGCGGAATCGCCGACATCAAGCGCGCGACCTCGAGCGCGGTGGTGTCGCAATATGACATCCAGTCGCTGGTGCAGATCTACGCCACGACGCAAGGCCGCGATCTCGGCAGCGTCGCGACCGACGTGCGCAAGCTGATCGCCGACACCGCCAAGGAGGTGCCGAAGGGCTCGTCCGTGGTGCTGCTCGGCCAGGTGCAGACCATGAACTCGGCCTTCACCGGCCTCTTGTTCGGCCTGCTCGGCGCGGTCGTGCTGATCTACTTCCTGATCGTCGTGAACTTCCAGTCCTGGTCGGACCCGTTCGTGATCATCACGGCGCTGCCCGCCGCGCTCGCCGGCATCGTCTGGATGCTGTTCACGACGGAGACCACGCTGTCGGTTCCGGCGCTCACCGGCGCCATCATGTGCATGGGCGTGGCGACCGCCAACAGCGTGCTTGTGATCAGCTTCGCCCGCGAGCGCTATGAGGAACTCGGCGATCCCGTCGCGGCGGCCCTGGAGGCCGGCTTCGTCCGGTTCCGCCCCGTGCTGATGACCGCGCTCGCCATGATCATCGGCATGGCGCCGATGGCGCTGGGGCTGGGCGAGGGCGGCGAGCAGAACGCGCCCCTGGGCCGGGCCGTGATCGGCGGCCTGATCTTCGCCACCTTCGCGACGCTGATGTTTGTTCCCGTGGTATTCAGTATGGTACACAAGAAGCAAGGCGCCAAAGCCGCCGCCTCATCGGAGATTCCGCATGCCGCCCACTGAACAGCGCCCCCCGGTCTCACGCCGGAAGCTGGGCATCTTCGGCGTGGTGGCCCTGGTCGGGGCGGGCCTGATCGTCGGCACCGGGATCCGCGCCCGTGAGGAACAGGACACACGGCTGAAGGAATGGACCGACGACCAGGCCATTCCGACCGTTGCGGTGGCGCTGCCCAATGCCAAGGCGCTGAGTCCCACGATCGACCTGCCGGGCCGGCTCGAGGCCTATTCCCGCGCGCCGATCTATGCCCGGGTGTCCGGCTATCTCAAGAACTGGGACGCCGACATCGGCGCCCGCGTCAAGGCCGGCCAGGTGATCGCCGAGATCGAGGCGCCCGACCTCGACCAGCAATTACTGCAGGCGCGCGCCGATCTCGCCAGCGCCCAGGCCTCGGCCAAGCTTTCCGAGGCCACGCTGAACCGGCGCAAGACGCTGGTGGCCTCGAACTTCGTCTCCGCCCAGGAGATCGACGAGCGTACCGCCGACCTCTCCAACAAGAACGGTGCGGTCAAGGCCGGCCAGGCCAATGTCGAGCGGCTGGAAGCGCTCGCCGGTTACAAGAAGATCACGGCGCCGTTCGACGGCGTGGTGACCTCGCGCGACACCGACGTCGGCGCGCTGATCAACGCCGGCGGTAACTCGGGCCCGGCGATGTTCACGATCTCGGACATCACCAAGCTGCGCGTCTATGTCAACGTGCCGCAGAACTACGTCCCGGCGATCAAGATCGGTGCCAAGGCCACGCTGGCACTGCCGGATTACCCGAACCGCGCCTTCCAGGCGACGGTGGAAGCATCCTCGCAGGCGGTCGATGTCGCCTCCGGCACGACGCGGATGCAACTCGGGCTCGACAATTCCTCCGGCGAATTGATGCCGGGCAGCTATGCCAGCGTGAAGCTCAATCTGCAGCGCGAATCCACGCCGCTCAGCATTCCCGCCAGCGCGCTGATCTTCAACAGCAGCGGCCTGCGGGTCGCAACCGTCGGTCCTGACGACAAGGTGCTGTTCAAGACCGTGAAGATCGGCCGCGACCTCGGCAAGGAGATCGAGATCGCCACCGGTCTCGCGCCCGACGACCGCGTCATCACCGCCCCGCCGGACGGACTCGCCGACGGCGACCATGTGCGCGTCACCGGTGCCGGCGCCAAGGGCAAACCGACCACGGCGTCCGAAAAGCAGGACGTGAAGGGGTAGGGGAGGACGGGTAAGTTCGTTCCTGCCTCTCACCTCAAGCCGCTTGCTCTGCCGTCATCCTGAGGTGCGCGCCCTTGCGCGCCTCGAAGGATGGGATCACGACGGTGTTCGCAGCCCATCCTTCGAGGCTCGCTCTGCTCGTACCTCAGGATGACGGCGGATTTTGCAGCGTGGCAGGAATTGTCAGCCCACCCGCCATTCCAGCATGCCATCGCCGGCGGTGACGATGTCGCCTGTAGTGCCGACCGGCGTGCGGTCCATGTCCTGCAGATAGGCCAACGTTGCCGTGTCGCTCGCCGGGATGCGGCCGAGCGTGCGGCGGCCGTCCTCGGTGCGCAGCATGGTGACGCCATGCTCGACCTCGCCATTGGCGCGATAGATCACCGTGAAGGCCTCGACCTTGCCTTTTCCCGCAGCCTCTGCGGTGAAGTCGGGCACGTTGCGCCTGTTGCGGTCGGCCTCCGCCTGCACGGACGTGTCCTGCTTGAGCGCGACGTTCGGCGCCGCGCGCGACAGCACGAGGCCATGATGCTTGGTGACGAAGCCGCCCTGGCCATAGAGCAGGCCGAGCGTGCCGCCGCTGCGGAGCTTGCGCACCATCGCGCAGGCCGAATGCGTCATGTAGGTGTTGAGCGGTGCGCCGAAGAACGTGAGACCGCCGGTCACGGTCGGCTGCACGTCGGACCCGAGGCCGAGTGTCCGGCGCGCCATCTTCGGCACGCAGGGGAAGCAGCTGTAGAGCTCGATCGCGTCGAACTTTTTCCCATCGCCGCCGACGAGATCCATCACCGCCTTCAGCACCGCGGTCTGCGCGTGGCTTTCGACGAACTGATCGCGGATCAAATAGTCGCGCGGCTCTTCCGCCGAGGCGCCGCCGAGCGGATAGATCAGCTTTTCCTCCGGCACGCCGGCCGCGCGCGCTTTTGCGAGGCTGGTCAGGATCAGCGCGCCGCCCATGTTCACCGTCGGGTTCGCCACCATCAGTTTTGTATACGGCCAGGCGATCATCCGGTTGTCGGGCGTGGCCGTGGTGATCTCCTCGCCGGTGAACGTCTTCTTCAGCCACGAGTTCGGATTGTCGGCGGCAACGCGCGCATAGGTCGACCACAACTCGCCCGATTCCCTCAGCGCCTCGCGCGGCGTCTGGCCCCAATGCGCCGATGTTGCGGACTCATAGAGCGGATAGACCGTGATCGGCCTGAACACGCCGAGCGCAACGGCCATCGGCTTCTGGAACGCGGCGCCGCGCTTCGGCTCCTCCACGTCGTGCGCGAACGGCGTCCACGGCAGCTCGACGCCGGCACGCTGCGCCTTGGTCGCCGTCGACTGCGCCTCCGCGCCGCAGACCGCGGCAACGCTGCATTCGCCGCGCGCGATGCGTTGCGCAGCCTCATGCAAATAGCGGATCGGGCTCTCGCCGCCGACCGGGCCGTAATAGAGATGCGAAGGCTGAATGCCGAGCCGCTGCGCCAGCTGCTTCTCGGGATCGCGGTAACGCCAGCTCAGGAAGTTGACGACGTCGAGCGACTGCACGTCGGAGAGCAACCTGGCGCCGCTGTCCGCCTCGGCGCGCTTCAGCGCCTCCTCAAGCAAGGTGAGCGGCTCGAGGCCGGCGGCGATGTCCTTCGGACGATCGACGATCTCGCCGACGCCGACGATGACGGGAATGCGGTCTTCGGGGATGTGAGATGTGGTCATTTTTTTCTTGCTTCACTTTCTAGGTCTTCGCCACGCCGTCACCTTCGAGGCGCGCAAGGGCGCGCACCTCAGGGTGACGGCTACGGGCACACCGTCATCCTGAGGAGCGGCCACTTGGCCGCGTCTCGAAGGATGAGACGCATTCGATCACTCCGCCACCAGCGCGTTCATGTGCTCGACGGCCTCGACGAATTCTTCCTTGAACTCCTGCACCACGGCGCCGGCGGATTTGACGCTGTCGACCAGGCCGACGCCCTGGCCGACGAAATAGCTGACGAGGTCGCGGGCCTTCTCGTTACCACCGGCGGCGGCGCGGTCGATGGCGTTGAAGGCGTCGCGGCTGATGATGCTTTGCAGCGGCATCGGGAGCGCGCCGGGGCTGTCCGGCGAGCGGTCCCACGCGTCGGTCCAGACCGAGCGGAGCTGCCGCGCCGGCTTGCCGGTGCGGCCCTTGGAGCGGACCGCATCGCGCGAGGATGCCGCGATCATCTTCTCGCGGAAGATCTCCGAGGTCTCCGATTCCACCGTGGCCAGCCACACCGAGCCGGTCCACGCGCCGGCCGCGCCCATCGCCATGCAGGCCGCCATCTGGCTGCCGGTCATGATGCCGCCGGCGGCGAGCACCGGGACGTCGCGGATCTTTTTGACCGCCTTGATCACCTCGGGCACCAGCACCATGGTCGAGACCTCGCCGCAATGGCCGCCGGCCTCGGTGCCCTGCGCGACCAGGATATCGACGCCGGCCGCGACCTGGCGCAGCGCATGCTCCTTGGAGCCGACCAATGCTGCCACCGGCACACCATGCTTGCGCCCCATCTCGATCATCGCCTTCGGCGGTACGCCGAGCGCATTCGCGATCAGCCTGATCGGATGCCGGAACGAGACCTCGAGCAGTTGCAGCGCGGTCTCGGCGTCGAACGGCTGCGGCTGGTTGTCGGCGACGTTGCGGCTGGTCAGCTCGATATCGTATTTTTTCAAGAGATTGCGGGTGAAGTCGCGATGCTCCTGCGAGACGCGCGCCTCGAGGCTCTTCCAGGTGACGTTCTTCTCGCCCGCGGTCGAGATGTTTTCAGGGATCAGCACGTCGATGCCATAGGGCTTGCCGTCGACATGCGCGTCGATCCACTTCAACTCCTGCTCCAGCGTCTCCGGCGAATGCGCGGTTGCGCCGAGCACGCCGAAGCCGCCGGCGCGGCTGACCGCCGCCACCACGTCGCGGCAATGGCTGAAGGCGAGCAGGGGGAAGTCTATCCCCAGCATGTCGCAGATCGGTGATTTCATGGACTGGTTCTCTCCCGGCGGCTGCTTCTTGTGCTTGTTTGGCGTCAGCCCCTGCAACGCTAGCGCATCACGGTCCGCGAAGCCAAGCGGGTTTCGGCCACGGCGATCTTGCGTGCAGGCGCTGCTCCGGCTGCATCCCTCGCGGTGCATTCCGCTGGATAGAAAATGCGGTCGCGCGGGGTGGGCAAAGCGCAGCCTGCGCACCATCTAGTGCGGACATGGGATGGGCACGGCGGCCGCCGCGCCACCCGGCAAGAACATGAATCGGGAGCCAACGACGTGAACGACATTTCTGCCTATGAGCCGCCGAAAGTCTGGACCTGGAACAAGGAGAGCGGCGGGCGCTTCGCCAGCATCAACCGGCCGATCGCCGGTCCCACCCACGACAAGGAACTGCCGGTCGGCCGGCATCCGCTGCAACTCTACTCGCTGGCGACGCCGAACGGCGTGAAGGTCACCGTGATGCTGGAAGAGCTGCTGGCGGCGGGTCACAAGGGCGCGGAGTATGACGCCTGGCTGATCAAGATCGACGGCAACCAGTTCGGCAGCGGCTTCGTCGCGGTCAATCCGAACTCGAAGATCCCGGCGCTGATGGACCGCAGCGGTAAGGAGCCGATCAGGGTGTTCGAGTCGGGCTCGATCCTGGTTTACCTCGCGGAAAAATTCGGCGCCTTCCTGCCGACCGACGTCAAGACCCGCGCCGAAACCTTCTCCTGGCTGTTCTGGCAGATGGGCGCCGCGCCCTATCTCGGCGGCGGCTTCGGGCATTTCTATGCCTATGCGCCGACCAAGATCGAATATGCCATCGACCGCTTCGCGATGGAGGTGAAGCGCCAGCTCGACGTGCTCGACCGCAGGCTCGCCGACAACGAGTATCTCGCGGGCGATGTCTACACCATCGCCGACATGGCGGTGTGGCCCTGGTACGGCAGCCTCGCCAAGGGGCTGCTGTACGGCGGCGGCGAATTCCTCTCGGTGCAAGACTACAAGAACGTGCAGCGCTGGACCGATGCGATCGCGGCACGGCCCGCGGTGAAGCGCGGCCGCATGGTCAACCGCACCTGGGGCGAGCCGTCGAGCCAGCTCCACGAGCGCCATGAGGCCAGCGATTTCGAAACGAAGACGCAGGACAAGGTCGAGCAGGCGGCATCGTGACGAAACGCGTCATGGCCGGGACAAGCCCGGCCATGACGAATGACACGCTTTGCCAAGCCGCCCTGCGATCACCCCAACAAATCGTCATATTCCGGATGCTTCTTCATGAAGCCCTGGATGAATTCGCACTTCACCACGAGTTTGATGCCTTGCGCGCGCACCGCATCCAGCGTGGCGCGGGCGAGCTTCGAGCCGATGCCGCGGCCGCCGAGCTCCGCCGGCACCTCGGTGTGAACCAGCGTGATCGTGTCCGGTGTCTTGCGGTAGACCACGAAGGCGGTGGCGCCATCGACGGCGAGCTCGAACCGGCTCTGCGCCTCGTTGTCGCGGAATGTTTCGCTCATTGTCTCGTCCTCGTTATTTCGTCTTTGCGCCCTCGGCCGCGGGAAACACCACGCGGTCGTCGGTGCGGCAATAGCGGTCGGCGAACATGCGGCCGATCGGGTGGTAGCGCTCCATGTGGACGCGCATCGCGTCACGGTCCCACAATTCGTCGCGGATGTGGAAGTGGATGCCTTCGCCCATGATGAGCTGGCGGTCGCCATTGACGTCGATCAGCTTCCAGGTCTTGCACTCCATCGCGAACGGCGCCTCGGCGAGGCGAGGGACTGAGATCTTGCTTGAGGGCGCGAGCTTCAGGCCGAGATAATCGGGCTCGCCGATCTCGGGCGGGAAGTCGCCGGAGGTCTCATGCATCGCGCGCGCCAGCGGCTCGTCGGTCAGGTTGACCACGAATTCGCCCAGCCGCTGGATGTTGACCAGGGTATCCTTCTCGCGGCCGTCCGGCCTGCGGTTGACCGCGAACATGCAGAGCGGCGGATCCTCGCAGAACACGTTGAAGAACGAGAACGGCGCCGCATTGACGACGCCGTCGGCGCCGAGGCTCGTCACCCAGGCGATCGGCCGCGGCAGCACGAAAGAGGTCAGCACCTTGTAGCGTTCGCGCTGGCTCAGGTCGCTGGGGGAATATTCCATAATGGTCATTCCGAAAGGCGTAGGGCGGGTTGGCGCAAGGGTAACCTGCCGCCGACGGTTCGGAAAGCAAAAGGCGGGTTACGCTTGCGCGCACCCGCCTTGCAGACTTGCTTCCTTACCTCGCCCCGCTTGCGGGGAGAGGTCGTATCGCATCGAAGATGCGATACGGGTGAGGGGGAGCCTCCGCGAGTCCTTCTCTCACCGTCTTCGAGGAGGCAGCCCCTCACCCCAACCCTCTAAGAGCGAGCTGCGCTCGTCTCGACCCCGCGAAGAGCGGGGAGAGGGAGGAGGAGAAACTACGACATGCTCAGCTCGTGGCGGCCGACCACCATCCAGTGCACCTCGTCCGGACCGTCGGCGAAGCGGAGATGGCGGACGTCCTGGTACATTTCGCCGAGCGGGGACCACTGCGAGATGCCGGTGGCGCCGTGCATCTGGATCGCCTGGTCGATCACCTTGCAGGCGCGCTCGGGCACCATGGCCTTGACCATCGAGACCCAGACCCGGGCTTCCTTGTTGCCGAGCACGTCCATCGCCTTGGCCGCCTTCAGCACCATCAGCCGCATCGCTTCGATCTCACAACGCGCCTGGGCGATGATCTGCATGTTGCCGCCGAGATGGGCGATCTTCTTGCCGAAGGCTTCGCGGGTCAGGCCACGCTGCACCATCATGTCGAGCGCCTTCTCGGCCTTGCCGATGGTGCGCATGCAGTGATGGATGCGGCCGGGGCCGAGGCGGACCTGCGAGATCTCGAAGCCGCGGCCTTCGCCGAGCAGCATGTTCTCCTTCGGCACCTTGCAATTGTTGAAGCGCAGATGCATGTGGCCGCGCGGCGCATGGTCATGGCCGAACACGTGCATGGGCCCGAGGATCTCGACGCCGGGGGTGTCGATCGGCACCAGGATCTGCGATTGCTGCTTGCTCGGCGCGGCGTCGGGATTGGTCTTCACCATCACGATCATGATCTTGCAGCGCGGATCGCCGGCGCCGGAGATGTAATACTTCTCGCCGTTGATCACCCACTCGTCGCCGACCAGCTTCGCGGTGGTCGAGATGTTCTTGGCGTCGGAGGAGGCGACGTTCGGCTCGGTCATCGCATAGGCCGAGCGGATCTCGCCGTTGAGCAGCGGCTTCAGCCACTTCTCCTTCTGCGCCTTGGTGCCGACGCGCTCCAGCACCTCCATGTTGCCGGTGTCCGGCGCCGAGCAGTTCATGGTCTCGGAGGCCAGCGGGCTCTTGCCCAGCTCGGCGGCGATGTAGGCGTAGTCGAGGTTGTTGAGGCCGTCGCCGGTTTCGGCGTCGGGCAGGAAGAAGTTCCAGAGGCCGACTTCCTTGGCCTTGTCCTTGGCCTTCTGCAGGATCGCGAGCTGCTCGTCCGTGAAGCTCCAGCGGTTGGTCTTCTTCTCGCCGGCGCGATAGAACTCGACCGACATCGGGTCGACCGTGTCGCGGATGAACTGCTTCACATGATCGTAGAGCGGGCGGACCTTGTCCGACATCCGCAGGTCATTGAGCTCGTCGCCCGGATTGAGCGTGTAGTTCGTGGTGCGCGGCACATAGGCATGTTTCACTGTCTTTTCTCCCTCGCGAAGGCGCGTTTCGCGGCGAACAATAGACGCGCGCGGCGCCAAGCGCGAGCACCGATTTTTCGATCGCCCCTACCGCATCGCGGAATTTCGCGACGGCGTTTCAAACGTTGTTTGAACGCCGCCGCGGACGACGCTCGGATCGTCAGACCATCCGGTGCATCGCGCAGATCTTGTTGCCGTCGAGATCGCGCAGATAGGCAAGGTAGAGCTTCACGCCAGAACCTTCCCGTACACCCGGCGGGTCCTCGCAAGGCTTGCCGCCATTGGCGACGCCGGCCGCGTGCCAAGCCTCGACCTGCTCCGGCGAAGAGCAGGCAAAGCCGATCGTGCCGCCATTGGCATGCGTCGCCGGTTCGCCGTTGATCGGCTTGGACACCATGAAAATGCCGGCCTTGGTGAGGTACATGATGCGGTGACCGTCGACCCGGGCCGGCCGGACATCGAGCGTGCCAAGCAGCGCATCATAGAACGCCTTGGCCTTGTCCAGATCGTTGGTGCCAACCATCACGTGTGAAAACATCTGAAATATCCTCCCTGCTTGTTAAAAGCCGCCTCATTGCGTCCCTTGCGGCTCAAACGCTAGCAGCAGTTTTGCCACGACGGAAGCGACGCTGCGTCGCGCGTTGCTCTACCCGTCACTCTGCGGCCGTCATTCCGCGCCACGCAACTGCGCATCCCCGCGCGACGCTGCGATCGGCGCCGGGCTTTCCCTGTGCCCTCTGCTTTGGAGGAGGCAAGTAGACGCAAGACTTGGACGCAGCAGCGCCGCAAGGATGTGGATGCATGATGATTCACAGGCCGCGCCACATACTCGCTGTCGTCCCGGGCAAGCGCAGCGCGACCCGGGACCCATAACCACCGTTGCACATTGGGTGAGACGCTATGGCCCCAGCCTGCTTCGACAACCGCGCCCTGTGGTTATGGGTCCCTGCTTTCGCAGGGACGACATCAGTGTTGCGGCAAGAGCCAACTCAGAACGCCGTGTACCCGCCGTCGATCACAAAACAATCCGCCGTATGATAGGACGACGCCTTGCTCATGATGTAGACGGCGATGCCGCCAAAATCGCTCGGCTCGCCGAAGCGGCGCACCGGGATTCGCGGCATCACATTGGCGACGAATTTGTCGTTGGCCATGATGCCGGCGGTCATGTCGCTCTTGATCCAGCCGGGCAGGATCGCGTTCGCGGTGACGCCGTGGCGCGCGAGCTCGACGCCGAGTGCGCGGCACAGCGCGTTCAGCGCCGCCTTGGTGCCGGCATAGTGCTCGTTGCGCGCGGTGCCGAACAGCGAGGCGAGGCTCGAGGTCGCGACCAGCCGGCCGAACTTGTCGCCGGCCTCGGCGCGGTCGGTCATGTGGCGTGCCGCAGCCTGGAATACGTGAAACACGCCGTCGAGATTGGTCGCGAACATCTTGCGCCATTCTTCCTCAGTGCGGTCGATGAAGGCTCTTCGTCCGCCGCCGCCGATGCCGGCATTGGCGAAGCAGCCGTCGACGCGGCCGAAGGTGTCGAGGGTTGCCTTCATCGCGGTCTTGACCGAGCCGGGATCGCTGACGTCGCAGAATTGCGTCGCGACCTTGCCGGGGCCGGCCTTCATCGAGGCCGCGGCGTTGGCGTTTTTTTCCGCGTTGCGGCCCCAGATCGAGACGTTGCAGCCGGCGGCGTTCAGCGCCTGCGCGATGCCGAGGCCGATACCGCCATTGCCGCCGGTGATGACAGCGACGCGGCCGGTGAGATCGAAGATGCCACTCATTGGGGTTTCCATTTGGTTTGGTGCGCGCTAATCACGCGTTCACGGATGGGCTTGCCGCCGACCATGGACAAGCCCGGCACAAAAATCAAATATGGGTCGAAGCATCGACCTACCGCGGTACCAACCGCCGAAACAAGGTGAAGAGGAAACCATGCAGTTCAAGCACGTCACGCTCGACTTCGACGGATCGGTCGCGATCCTCAAGCTCGACCACCAGGAAGTCATGAACGCGGTCTCGATCGACATGCTGGGCGGGCTTGCCGAGGCGCTCGATGCGATCGACGACAAGCGTGACGAGGTGCGCTGCCTGGTGATCACGGGCGCGGGCCGCGCCTTCTGCACCGGCGCCAATCTGCAGGGCCGCAACCAGCAGAAGCCCGGCAAGAGCAATGCCGGCGCGGCGCTGGAGACCGCGTTCCATCCGTTCCTGCGCCGATTGCGTAAGCTGCACTGTCCGATCGTGACGGCGGTGAACGGGCCGGCCGCCGGCGCCGGCATGAGCTTCGCCCTGATGGGCGATCTCATTCTGTGCGCGCGCTCGTCCTATTTCCTGCAGGCATTCCGCCGCATCGGTCTCGTGCCGGATTGCGGCTCGACCTGGCTGTTGCCGCGGCTGATCGGCAAGGCGCGCTCGGTCGAGCTGTCGCTGCTCGGCGAGCGGCTGCCGGCCGAGAAGGCGCTGGAGTGGGGTCTCGTCAACCGCGTCTATGACGACGCCTCGCTGATGGAAGAAACCATGAAGCTCGCGCACGATCTCGCCAACGGCCCGACGGTGGCGTTGTCGCTGATCCGAAAGCTCTATTGGGACAGCCCGGAAAATACCCTCGAGGATCAGCTCAATCTGGAATTCGAGTCGCAGCGCCTTGCAGGTAGTGCCGAGGATTTCAAGGAAGGTGTCACCGCATTCCTCGAGAAGCGGCCGGCGAAGTTCAAGGGCAAATGATCGAGACCGAGCTCACCCGCTGCGTCGCCTCGTTTCATCCAGGCGCAACCGGCGTCACCGGCGCCGCAAAGCTCTCCGGCGGCGCCAGCCAGGAGACCTGGACGTTCGACATCGTGCACCCGAACGGCAATGTCGGCGCGATCCTGCGCCGCGCGCCGCCGGGCTACGGTGCCGCGCCGGGCCGCGCCGCCGGCCTCGATGCCGAGGCGACGCTGATGCAGCTCGCGCATGACGCGGGCCTGCCGTCGCCGAAGGTGATGCATGTCTTGAGGCCGGAGGACGGCCTTGGCCGCGGCTTTATCATGGCGCGGGTCGAAGGCGAGACCATCGCGCGGAAAATTTTGCGCGACGAGGAATTCGCCGGCGCGCGGCCGATCCTCGCGCGCCAGCTCGGCCGCGTCATCGCCGGCATCCATGGCCTGCCGCAGGCGAAATTGCCCAAGCTGCGCGGCCTGACGGCGACCAAGGAGATCGAGGATCTCGCCCGCGAGTATCACAGCTTCAACTGGCCGCGGCCGGTGTTCGAGCTGGCGCTGCGCTGGCTGCGCGATCACGATCCCGGTCCGTCGTCCGAGGTGACGCTGGTGCACGGCGATTTCCGCCACGGCAACCTGATCATCGGCCCCGACGGGGTGCGCGCGGTGCTCGACTGGGAGCTCGCGCATACCGGCGATCCCATGGAGGATCTCGGCTGGATCTGCGTCAACTCCTGGCGCTTCGGCGAGATCGACAAGCCGGTCGGCGGCTTCGGCACACGCGAAGATCTGTTCGCAGGCTATGCAGAAGCCGGCCGCAAGGCCGACCCCGACCGCGTGATGTTCTGGGAAGTGATGGGCACGCTGCGCTGGGGCGTGATGTGCTGCGGCATGATGCAGCGCTTCCGAAGTGGCCCGGACCACTCGATGGAGCGCGCGATGATCGGGCGGCGCGCGTCGGAGACCGAGATTGATCTGCTTAGGCTACTCGCACCGAGAGGTCGTTGAGATGCAGGACGAACCGACACCCACCGAACTGATCAAGGCCGTCGCCGATTTCCTGCGCGGCGAGATCGCGCCTGCGATCAAGGGGCACAACGGCTTCAAGCTGCGCGTCGGTATCAACGCGCTCGATCTGGTGACACGCCAGCTCGCGCTCGCCGAGGCCGGCGATGCGACCGAGGCCGCGCGGCTGAAGCAATTGCTGGGCGCCGACGGAACGCTGATGGAGCTGAACCGCGCGCTGTCGGAGAAGATCGCAGGTGGCGAGGTCGATCTGAAAACGCCAGGACTATCGGAGCATCTGTGGCAGACCACGCTGGACAAGCTCGCCGTCGACCAGCCGAACTACGCATCCTACAAGCGGGAACTCGGAAAATAGGATGGCTAGAGCGAAGCGAAACCCATCGGGACGCGCGGCAAGCGCTGATGGGTTTCGCTGCGCTTCAACAACCTCGCCGTCGTCCCGGCCTAGTGCGCAATTGCGCACGGGGGCCGGGACCCATAACCCCAAATCTCACTTGTGGTGCGATGCTGGGGCTACAGCCTTTCATCCACAATTCACATAGATGGTAATGGGTCCCGGCCTTCGCCGGGACGACGAGGGGAGACAGGCATGCGCTCACTCCCCCGCCATTGAGGTGTGGACGAAGTCTTTACCGCCCCAGCCACTTCGGCGGGCGCTTCTCCGAAAACGCCTTCGGTCCCTCGATGTAATCCTGTGAGGCGGCCATCGCCTTCACCGCCGGATACTCGCGCTGCTCCGCCAGCGCCTGCTCGAGCGAGACTTCGAGGCCCTTCTGGATCGCCTGCTTGGAGGCGCGGATCGACATCGGCGAGTTCTTGGTGATGGTCTCGGCCCAGCGCTCGGCGGCTGCCAGCGCCTCGCCCTGCGGCACCACCTCGTTGACGAAGCCGAGTTCGAGGCCTTCCTTGGCGCTGACATGGCGCGCGGTCAGGATCATGCCCATGGCGCGCTTCAGCCCGATCTGGCGCGGCAGCCGGTGCAGGCCGCCGGCAAGCGCGGCAAGGCCGACGCGCGGCTCGGGCAGGGCGAAGGTCGCATTCTCGGATGCGATGATCAGGTCGCAGGCCAATGCGATCTCGAACCCGCCGCCCATCGCGACGCCGTTGACGGCGGCGATGATCGGCTTGTCGCAGTCGAAGCGGGTGGTGAGGCCGGCAAAGCCGCCCTTGTCCCAGCCGCGCTTGCCGCCGGCGGCCTGCCATTTCAGGTCATTGCCGGCGCAGAACGCCTTGTCGCCGGCGCCGGTGACGATCGCGACCCACTGCTCGGGATCGGCGGAGAAGTCGTCGAACACCTTGTTGAGCTCGAAATGCGCGTCGATATGCAGCGCGTTGTAAACCTCGGGCCGCGACAGCGTCACGATGGTGATGGGACCCCTGCGCGTCACCTTGGAGAATTTCAGATCCATGTTTGCTCCCGTCGATTTTCTGCGGCGAAGAATATTGCTCATATCCTAGCGCCTGCGCGGCGTTCCGTGCCATCCAATTACGCAAGGCGACCGCGCGCGCAAGCCTCGCTCACCTGCTTGACTTGGCGACAGGCTTCTCACCTTAATCGATCCGAACGCGGATGCGCGACAGCGTCTAGACGCAAAATCAGAATCAACAATATTTCCGGGAGAGACCGCCTTGGATTTCAATCTGCCGGCTGACCTGACAGCCTATCTCGCCGAGCTCGATCGCTTCATCGAACGCGAGATCAAGCCGCTGGAAGAGGCTGATGACAACATCCGCTTCTTCGACCATCGCCGTGAATGGGCGCGCACCGACTTCGACAAGGGCGGCCTGCCGCGCCATGAATGGGAGCTGCTGCTGCGCAAGGCCAAGAACCTGGCCGATGCGGCCGGCCATCTGCGCTTCGCGATCCCGAAGCGTTACGGCGGCAAGGACGGCTCCAACCTCTGGATGGCCGTCATCCGCGAACACTTTGCCTCAAAGGGTCTCGGCCTGCACAACGATTTGCAGAACGAGCACTCGATCGTCGGCAATCTGCCGATCGTGACCATGCTCGACCGCTACGGAACCGACGAGCAGAAGGCGATGATCGACGGCTCGATCACCGGCAAGTACCGCATCACGTTTGGTTTGACGGAGCCCGAGCACGGTTCCGACGCCACGCATATGGAGACCAGGGCGGTGCAGGCCACGCGTGACAACGTCAAGGGCTGGATCATCAACGGCGAGAAGATGTGGACGACAGGCATGCATGTCGCCACCCACTGCGCGCTGTTTGCCCGCACCTCCGGCAACGACGGCGACGCCCGCGGCATCACCTGCTTCCTGGTGCCGGCGAAATCGGCGGGCGTGAAGGTCGAGGAGTATATGTGGACCTTCAACATGCCGACCGACCATCCGCGGGTCAGCTTCACCGATGTGTTCGTGCCTGAGGACGCGCAGTTCGGCGAGGTCGGCCGCGGACTGTCGCTGGCGCAATGCTTCGTGCACGAGAACCGCATCCGCCAGGCGGCGAGCTCGCTCGGCGCTGCGGTCTACTGCATCAATGAGAGCGTGAAATATGCCCGCGAGCGCAAGCCGTTCGGCAAGGCGCTGGCCGAGAATCAGGCGATCCAGTGGCCGCTGGTCGAGCTCGCGACCCAGGCCGAGATGCTGCGGCTGTTGATCCGCAAGACCGCCTGGGAGATGGATCAATTGACCCAGGCGCAGGTCGAGCACACGCTGTCCGACCGGGTCTCGATGTGCAATTTCTGGGCAAACCGTCTGTGCTGCGAGGCCGCTGACCGCGCGATGCAGGTGCATGGCGGCATGGGCTATTCGCGCCACAAGCCGTTCGAGCACATTTATCGCCATCACCGCCGCTATCGCATCACCGAAGGCAGCGAGGAGATCCAGAAGCGCAAGGTGGCGGGCTTCCTGTTCGGCTACATGGGAGCCGGCAAGCACTGACGCAGAGGAGGCGGCATGAGCATGGAAGGTGGATGCACCTGCAGAAACGTCCGCTACCGCCTGACCGGCAGGCCGCTGATCGTGCACGCCTGCCACTGCACCTGGTGCCAGCGCGAGACCGGCACCGTGCATGCGCTCAACGCGATGTACGAGGCCGAACGGGTCGCGCACATCGCGGCCGAGCCCGAGATCGTCGACACGCCGTCGGCGAGCGGCAAGGGGCAGAAGATCGCGCGCTGCCCCATCTGCAAGGTCGCGGTGTGGAGCAATTACCCGGGCGCGGGACCGGCGGTGCGCTTCGTCCGCGTCGGCACGCTGGATGATCCGAGCCAGTGTCCGCCGGACGTCCACATCTTCACGTCGTCGAAGCAGCCCTGGGTGACGTTCCCGCCGGGCGCGAAAGTGTTCGCTGAGTATTACGATCGGAAAGAGGTCTGGCCGGAGGAGGCGCAGGAGCGCTGGGGCATCTTGCGGGAGAAGATGAAGAAGGCGTGATGCGTGTCTCGCTCCATCGTCGTCCCTGCGAAAGCAGGGACCCATAACCACAAGTGGCCGTTGATGGAGAGGGATGTGGCCCCAGTATCGCACCACCACGAACAGCGGTGGTTATGGGTCCCGGCTCGCGCGGAGCCTGTCATCGGGCGGCGCTTCGCGCCGACCCGTTGGCTTGGCCGGACGACAGAGAGGGCTAGTTCACCTGCCGGTCCTTGCCCGCCCAATACGGTTCACGCAGGCTTCGCCGCAAAATCTTGCCCGACGGGTTGCGCGGCAGCGCCGGGATGAAGTCGACCGATTTCGGCGTCTTGTAGCCGGCGATCCGTTCGCGCGTGAAGTTGATGATGTCGGTCGCGGTCGCGGTTTTTCCCGGCTTCATCACCACCACCGCCTTCACCGCCTCGCCCCATTTGTCGTCGGGAATGCCGATCACGGCGGCTTCCGCCACGTCCGGATGGTCGCACAGCGCGCTCTCGACCTCGGCCGGATAGATATTCTCGCCGCCGGAGATGATCATGTCCTTGATGCGGTCGTGGATGTAGAGATAGCCGTCCTTGTCCATGTAGCCGGCGTCGCCGGTGCGCAGCCAGCCGTCACCGTCGATCGTGCGCGCGGTGGCCTCGGGCAAATTCCAGTAGCCGGCCATGTTGGAGCCGGAGCGGGTGGCGATCTCGCCGACTTCGCCCGGCGGCAGCGGCTTGCCATCCGGATCGAGGATCGCGAGCTCGATGCCGGGCAACGCCTTGCCGGCCGAGCGCATGCGATCGAGCCCCTCGATGTGATCCTCCGGCGGCAGCGCGACGATGGTGCCGGTGGTCTCGGTCATGCCGTACATCTGCACGAAGCCGCATTTGAAGACCTCGATGCACTCCTTCAGCAGCGCCGCCGGAATCGGGGAGGCGCCATAAAGCATGTATTTCAGGCGGGAGAAGTCGACCTGCCGCGCGCGCGGCTGCCGCACCACGAATTGCATCGCGGCCGGCACCATGAACAGCTTGGTGATGCCGGACTGCTCGAAGAAGTCGAGCACCTTGGTCGGGTCGAACTCGCGCGCGATCACGCCGCGGGCGCCGTGATAGAGCCCCATCACGCCCCAGCCGGAGCCGCCGATGTGGAAGATCGGCATCGCGACCAGCGAGACGTCGTCGGTGGTCCAGCGGTTCCATTCCGGCTTCTCGGCCTCGTTGCCGCTCTGCACGAGGTTGAGGAAATTGGCGTGCGACAGCATCGCGCCTTTCGGCTTGCCCGTCGTGCCCGAGGTGTAGAGCTGGATTGCGATGTCCTTTGGCTCGATCGCAACGCGCGGGTCGTCGCCGCCCTGCGCATCGCGCCAGGCGAGAAAGTCGGGCCATTCCGGCGCGCCGCCTTCGGTCGTGATAATGGTGCGGACGCTCGGCAGCTTGTCGCGGATGTTGCGCGCCTGCGTGACGAATTCGGGGCCGACGAACAGCACGGGGGCCTTGCAGTCGTCGACGATGAAGGCGACCTCGGGGCCTGCCAGGCGCCAGTTCACCGGCGCCATCACCACGCCGGCCTTCATCGCCCCCATCAACAGCTCGAAATAGAAGTCGCTGTTCTTGCCGAGATAGGCGATCCGCTCGCCCTTCTTGACGCCCATCGCGATCAGCGCGTTGGCGACGCGGTTGGTCTTGATGTCGAACTCGGCGAAGCTGGTTTGCCGTCCCTCGAATTCATAGGCCAGCGCAGCGCCGCGGCTTTTGGCGCGCTCGCGCACCATGTCGGCAAGATTGGTCAGCTTCGGCGCGTCGGACATGTTTCCCCCGTGACGTCTTGTTTTGGTTGCGCGGAGTGTGGCGGCATCCGGCAGCAAAGACAATACGGAGGGGCGTCCACGATCCATCCACATCGTCGTCCCGGGCAAGCGAAGCGCGACCCGGGACCCATAACCACAGGATCGAGTTGTCGAGTGCGCTGTGGCCCCAGCGTGCTCGGTAGCTTTGAGCGGTGGTTATGGGTCCCTGCTTTCGCAGGGACGACAGTAGTGATTGAGGAGCAAGCGCGGGCTTCAGCCCCGCGCCGCGCGGTCCTTTTCGTTCTGGGCCTTGATCGACTCGCGCGCCTTGGTCCAGTCGTCGTCGCTCCAGTCGCGCAGCTGGTAGAAATTGCCGCCCATCGCGAGCGCCTGCGCGCCGTCCATGGCGATGGTCTCGCCGTTGATCCAGTCGCAGCCGCCGGAGATCAGGAACACGGCGAGGTTCTGCAATTCCTCCATGGTGCCGACGCGGCCCATCGGGTTCATCGCCTTGGTCCGCGCGCCGGCCTCGTCACCGGGCTTGATGCGCTTGCTCATGCCCTCGGTCGGGATCTCGCCGGGCGCGATGGTGTTGAGGCGGATGCCGTGACGGCCCCATTCGATGGCGAGCGACATGGTCATGGCGTGGATCGCCGACTTGCTCATCGCCGACGGCACCACGTAAGGCGAGCCGTTGCGCACCCAGGTCACGGTGATCGACACCACGTTGCCGCGATGGCCGCCAGCGATCCAGCGCCGGCCCACCGCGTGCGTCACATAGAAGGTGCCGTGCATCACGATGTTGGCGACCGCATCGAAGCCGCGCGGCGACAATTCTTCCGAGCGCGAGATGAAATTGCCGGCGGCGTTGTTGATGAGATCGGTGAGCGGACCGCTGGTGGTCCAGATCGCCTCGATCATCTCGTCGACCGCCATGGCGTTGCGGATATCGACGCCGTGGCTGACCACGCGCCCGCCATGCTCGGCCATCAGCTCGGTTGCGGTTTCATCGCAGACGCTCTTGCGGCGGCCGCAGATATGCACCTCGGCCCCGAGCTGCAGGAACCGCGAGGCCATGGACTTGCCGAGGCCTGTGCCACCACCGGTTACCAGTATGCGCCGCCCGGCAAGAAGCTGATCAGAGAACATCGTTTCCTCCACGGGGGTTGTCAGTTAATTGGTCGATTGACTAAAAGCGGACAACGGCCTTTCTGTAAAGCGCCAACAAGGAACAGCGGAGGAGATTTCAATGGAAGATCGCGTTTCGATATCGATTTCGGACGGTATCGCCGATGTCCGCCTGGTGCGGGCGGACAAGATGAACGCGCTCGACGCCGCGATGTTCGAGGCGTTGGTGGCCGCAACCGACCGGCTTTCCCGGGAAAAAGCCGTTCGGGTGGTGGTGCTGTCCGGCGAGGGCCGGGCGTTCTGCGCCGGGCTCGACATGGGCCGTTTCGCCGCCATGAAGGACGGCGGTAACGGAGTGCCGGGCGGCGAAAAGCGCGATCTCACCATCCGCACCCACGGCAAGGCCAATTTCCCGCAGCAGGCGGTCTGGGGCTGGCGCCAGCTTCCGGTGCCGGTGATCGCCGCGGTCCACGGCGTCGCGTTCGGCGGCGGCTTCCAGCTCGCGCTCGGCGCCGACATGCGCTTCCTCTCGCAGGATGCGCGGATGTCGATCATGGAGATCAAATGGGGCCTTGTGCCCGACATGGCGGGCACGCCGATCCTCGCGAGCCTCGTGCGCGACGACATCCTGCGCGAGCTCACTTATACCGGCCGTATCTTCTCGGCGCAGGAGGCCCAAAGTTACGGCCTTGCCACCCGCGTCTGCGACGACCCGCGCGCCGCGGCGCTCGAGGTCGCGCGCGAGATCGCCGGCAAGAGCCCGGATGCGATCCGTGCCGCCAAGCGCATGCTCAACAATCTGTCGGTCGATCCGGCGGCCGCGCTGCTCGCGGAATCCGTCGAGCAGCAGAAATTGCTCGGCAGCCCGAACCAGACCGAATCCGTGCGCGCCAATCTGGAGAAGCGCGCGCCAAGGTTTGCGGATGCGGGCTGACACGGCAGTCATTCCGGGGCGATGCGCAGCATCGAACTATGGTGCGCAATTGCGCACCGGAGAATCTCGAGATTCCGGGTTCGCGCTCTGCGCGCCCCGGAATGACATTTAACCCGACGAAAGATCGGACAACGACAATGGAAACGTCCCAGCCCTTCCTCGGCATCGTCAGCGGCGGTCGCCGGCGCGATCACGCTGCAGTGGCCGAGCGCGCCGACCGTATTGCCAGCGGCCTCAACGAACTCGGCGTCAAGCCGGGCGACAGCGTCTGCATGCTGATGCGCAACGACATCGCCTTCATCGAGGCTGCCTATGCCGCGATGCGACTCGGCGCCTATGGTGTGCCGATCAACTGGCACTTCAAGCCGGAGGAGATCAACTATGTGCTGACGGATTCCGGCACGCGCGTCCTGATCGGTCATGCCGACATGCTGCATCCGCTGCGCGGTGCGATCCCGCCCGGTGTCATCGTGCTCGGCGTGCCGACGCCGCCGGAAATCCTCGCCAACTACAAGATCAATCCCGATCATCTGGCGACACCGGATTTCGCGATCGATTTCGAAGCCTGGCTCGCGCAATTCCCGCGCTACGACGGCCCGGTGGTGCCGCAGCCGCAGAACATGATCTACACCTCGGGCACGACAGGCCATCCGAAGGGCGTGCGCCGCTTCGCGCCGACGCCGGAGCAAACCGCCAATGCGGAAGCGATGCGCGCGATGATCTACGGCCTGAAGCCCGGCGCACGCGCGATCCTGCCGGGACCGCTCTACCATTCCGCGCCGAATTCCTTCGGTTTGCGCTCGGGCAAGCTCGGCGGCGCGCTGGTGCTGATGCCGCGCTTCGACGCGGAGGAGTTTCTGCAGCTGATCGCGCGCGAGCGAATCGATACTATCTTCATGGTGCCGACGATGTTCATCCGCCTGATGAAGCTGCCAGAGGAGGTGCGCCGGAAGTACGACATGTCGTCGCTGCGCCACATCATCCATGCCGCCGCGCCCTGTCCGCCCGATGTCAAGCGCGCCATGATCGAATGGTGGGGGCCGGTGATCTACGAGTTCTACGGCTCGACCGAGTCAGGCGCGGTCACCTTCGCCAATTCCGAGGACGCGCTGAAGAAGCCCGGCACGGTCGGAAAGATCTCGCCCGGTGCCGAGCTGCGCTTCGTCGGCGACGACGGCAAGGAGGTGCCGCAGGGGCAGATCGGCGAGATCTATTCGCGGATCAAGGGCAATCCCGATTTCACCTATCACAACAAGTCGGAGAAGCGCGCCGAGATCGACCGGCAGGGATTCATCACCTCGGGCGACGTCGGCTATATCGATGCCGACGGCTACGTCTTCATCTGCGATCGCAAGCGCGACATGGTGATCTCGGGTGGCGTCAACATCTATCCGGCCGAAATCGAGGCGGTGCTGCATGCCGTTCCCGGCGTGCACGATTGCGCGGTGTTCGGCATTCCGGATGCCGAGTTCGGCGAGGCGCTGATGGCGGTGGTCGAGCCGCAGCCAGGCGTCGTGCTCGACATCGCCTCCGTCCGCGCCCAGCTGAAGACTGCGCTCGCCGATTACAAGGTGCCCAAGCACATCGAGATCCAGACCAACCTGCCGCGTGAAGATTCCGGAAAAATCTTCAAGCGCCGGCTGCGCGATCCGTATTGGGAGCGGGCGGGGCGGCGGATCTAGCGCCACAAAACTCGCCGTCGTCCCGGGCAAGCCAACGGGTCGGCGCGAAGCGCCGCCCGATGACAGGCTCCGCGCGACCCGGCAACTGTTATGTTGGTTTGGTCTGCAGGTACGGCTTTCGGTCTCGCATCATGGCATTGAGGACCGTGAGCAGC
>NZ_JAQOSR010000049.1:0-49738 GCF_046718885.1 Bradyrhizobium sp. UFLA01-814
ACGGCGTCAAGCGCCAAGGACCCAACGGCTTCCCGCCCACCCTCATCCTGACAGACTTCCAAGACACAGGGACCCATAACCACAGGGTTGCGTTGTTGAGAGCAGACTGTGGCCCCAGCGTCGGGCAACAATTCGCATTCGTGGTAATGGGTCCCGGCCTTCGCCGGGACGACGCCGCGTGTGGTGTCGCCTGCGAGTCAAACATCCGCATTTTCACAACATGATTTGTCTGAGTTCCGCTCTTCGTCTCGCCCTCTCGTTGAAGAGGGCGCAAGGAAAGCCGGGTGCCGATCGCGCGATTTGGCCGTCGGGGTGATTTTTCGCAGGTCAATTGATCTGCGCCCGCCGCAATTGCGGGATCACCTCTTCGCCGAACAGCGCGAACGATTCGCACCAACGCGCCGCCGCCCAAGACGCGCCCCTCACATTTCGGCTGCCAGCTGGGCCACCTGGTTTCGCAACCAGGCATGGGCTGGATCGTGATCGTAGGAGGCGTGCCACAGCAACGTCACCGGCATCTCGCTCAGCTCCACCGGCGGCGGGCTGAGGCTGAGCCCGAGCTCGGCGGAGAACCGCGTGGCCAGGCGCGCTCCCATGGTGACGATAACGGGCGCAAGCGCCACCAGATGCGGGACGGTAAGGAAGCGCGGCGTGGTCAACGCAACGGTACGCTGCAGTCCCAGCTTGTCGAGCGCTTCGTCCACAATTCCGCGCACGCTGCGCGCCGGCCGCAGGCTGGTCAGCACATGCGGAAGCCGCACGTAATCCTCAAGCGAGATCGGCGGCGGGATACCGGTCTTCTCGGCATTGAACATGCACACGAAGCGCTCGGTCAGCAGCGTGCGCCGCTTGTGATGCAATTGTCCCTGCGGGAGCGGCCCGTGGGCGACGGCGAGGTCCAACTCGTCGGCGTCGAGGTCATCGAGCAGCCGGGACGCATCGACGTTGTAGAGCCGGAAGTGAACGCCGGGTGCGATCTCGCGCATGCGCGCCAGGAGAACGGGCATGATCAGGATTTCCATACTGTCCGATAGTCCGAGCCTGAACGTCCGCACTGCCGTGGCCGGGTCGAAGGTCTGATCGCGCAGGACCACCGCCTCGACATGTGCGAGCGCGGTGCGCACCGGCTCGCGCAGGGTTGCTGCACGCGGGGTGAGACGCATGCCGTCAGCCCCTCGCGTCAGAAGCTCGTCATCGAACAGCTCGCGCAGGCGGGCAAGGTTGTGACTCATCGCGGATTGGCCAATCCCGACGCAGGCGGCTGCCCTTGTCACGCTCCGTTCGGTCAGCAGGGCATCGAGATGAACCAGCAGATTCAAGTCGATACGACCTAAATTGACGGTATCGATGGCCATTATCGATCCTATCTGTTTGATCGATGATCATAGCCTGACCATCTCTTGCGGCAAGGGGCGGACGGGCCATCGCCCGCCGCCCAGGTCAACACCCTCAAGCCAATGGAGGATCTCATGTCGATCCGCAGCACAATTCTCGCCGCCGCCTTCACCCTGGCCTCACTGGGAGCCACGCACGCAAGCCCGCTCAGACCAATCGAAGGCCGAAGCATCCATCTCGGCGATCTGTCCGGCGTCGTCTACTACACGGTCGAGCCTGATGGATATCGCGTCGTGACCACACTCGCACAGGGCGATGCCGGAACGCCGGTCCGCTTCGTGTCGGTGCTGTCACCCGGTCAGCGTGCCCTGCTCTCGACGCCGAACCAGGCGGCCGCACTGGAGATCAGCCGCAACGGCGACAGCCTGACCCTGCGCAAGTCGGGCGCACTCTCCAACTAGTTCCGACGCCGCCGGTGCCTTTCGATTACCAGTGCAGGAGCCACAGATGTCCACGATCCGCCTTCATCGCACGACGAGCCTGACGCCCGAGCAGTACGTAGCCGGCCTCACCGACTTCGGGCCGGGCCGCTCGAAGCTCTTCGCCAACAGTGCCGACGCCGATCTCAAGGTGCATGATCGCGGACCTCTGCATGCCGACGTGACGGAAGGCTCGGGCGGCATCTGGGAACGCCTGCACTACGACTGGTCAGATCCCGACCATGTCGTCCTGACAACGGCCGATTCCAATGTGTGGGGCGGAGCGTCGGGCCACATCTACCACTTCACGCGCCGACCCGATGGCAGCACCGACATCGACGTGGTCGTGGTGCGCGACGGCAAGAACCTGAAGGGATGGATCGTCGGTCTCGTGCTCCGCACCGTCGGCAGAGGCGTCTTGGAGAAAGCGTTCGAAAACTCGGTCAAGGCGATGGAGGCCCGGAGTGCTGCCGCCAGCCGTCGCGATCGGGTCGCCGCATAGCGCCCACCCTGCACCCGCCGCGCGACTGAAGTTCGGCCCCGCGGCCTCGCAGCGCGAGACCTGCGCGTGTCAGCTTCCGAGTTGAATGGTGCGCTCCAGCGCCGCGGCGAAGCCGTTGAGAGGGACGTTAAAGACGACCGCCTGCCCGTTGCTGATGTTCTGGGCGGCAACGGTGAGCGTTTTGGCCCTGCTGATGGTGTCGGTCACGACCGTGGGAAAGGATACCGGCAGCAGGCAGCCTTGCGCCGTGCAGGTGGAAAAGCGCGTCTGCTCCAGATCCTTGCCGTCCAGCCTGAGGACGGCGCCGGCGTCGAACTTCAGCCCGAACGGCATCAATATGTTGCCTTCGGCCTTTCCGTCCCTGGGAATCAGTTCGATGGCGAAGATTGCTGATTGGTTTCCTTGGCGAGCTGTGTCTGCCCGAGGGTACACAGCTTGGCCCCGCCGTCGAGCTGGCATTTGACGATCCAGTCTCCGTAGGTCTCGCTGATCGCGGAAGCGCCCTTGGGAAGCTGGACGGCGCGGACCACGCCATCCATCGCGGACGTCTGGCTCCGTGTGTCGATCGGCATGGAGGCGGTGCTCCCACTGGCATCCGACACATCGGGAGTTCGGGCGGCTTGCGCCGCACCGACGCCGGCCATGACGACGAGAACGACGATCGCCCGAAAACGCCTGTCTGCTGCGCTGACCGTCACCATTGCATTCGCTCCGCCACGTTACGTCCCGAAACCGACCTGCCTTTTCGTCGGCATATTTGTGGGTATAATTCCCACGTACTCGAGGTACGAATACTTGGAGAACCGCTGATATGCAAGAGCTGATCGCTGCCGGTGTAATTGTCGCGATTGTTGCATTCTGCAGCGGGTATTTCTGGGCAATTGCACGTGAAGTCAGGACGACCGCGAACAAGCGACAACGCAAATGGTAGTCCGGCGCCGTCACCTTGCTCCCGTGATTTGCCCGCGGGACGCGTTTTCAACTAAGCTCGCCGGATGGACATGCTCGTCAAGCTCTACGCCCTGCCCGATTCCCGGCCCGCCTATGATCGATTGCTCAAGGCCGGAATTGCGATGCGCCGCGCGCTCGCGCCTGAAAAGCACAAGGTCGTGGCCTGGGTGCGGGAGACATTCAGCGAGGCGTGGGCCAGCGAAGCCGAGGTCGCATTCAGCCGCCAACCGGTTTCCTGCTTCATCGCGATCCAGCAAAAGAAGATCGTGGGATTTGCCTGCCACGACGCGGCATGTCGCAACTTCTTCGGCCCGACCGGTGTTGCGCCGAAGGCGCAGCAGGGCGGAATCGGCAAGGCGCTGCTGTTCGCCTGCCTCGAGGACATGAAACACCAGGGCTTTGGCTATGCCATCATCGGCGGCGTCGGGCCGGCAGAATTCTATTCGAAGGCCGTCGGCGCCGTAGCCATCGAAGGCTCCGCGCCGGGAATCTATCGAGGATTGCTGTAGCTGCGCCGCAAGTCCCTTTCCGGTCTTGTCGCGCTACGAGACAGACTGACAATCTCTGCGTTCACGGAGGTCGGACAATTCAAGGATGGCGGGCGGGTTGAAGATCACGACCGGCATCATCGCCGCGGTGCTGCTCATTGCGGCGGTGGCTCAGGCGCGCAGCGTGCTCGCCCCGCTTGCGGCCGCCCTGTTCATCATCGCGATCGTCTGGCCCGTTCAGCAACGGCTCCAGTCGTGGATTCCGAAACTCCTCGCGCTCGCGGTTACCGTCGTCGTTACGACCGCAACCTGCGTCGCATTTGCCTCGCTGGCGGCGTGGGGGTTCGGTCGCGTCGGGCGATCATTGATTACAGATGCGGCGCGGTATCAAGCCTTCTACGATACCGCGGTGATCTGGCTCGACGGCCATGGCGTCTCGTTCGCCGGCCTTTGGGCGGAGCATTTTAATGTCGGCTGGCTGCTGCGCACCACGCAATACGTCACCGGCCGCGTCAATACCACGTTGAGTTTCTGGCTCGTCGCGCTGGTCTATGTCGTGCTGGGACTTCTCGAGGTCGAAGGAGCTGGTCGACGAATCCAGCGGTTGGAGAATCGCACCGCTGCGCGCGTCCTGCTCAAGGGCAGCAAAGCGACGGCCGCCAAGTTTCGCAAATATATGCTGGTGCGGACGCAGATGAGCGCGGTCACGGGTCTCTTGGTCGGCCTGTTCGCCGCCGTGACCGGACTGCCATTCGCATTCGAATGGGGCGTGATCGCCTTTGTCCTCAACTACATTCCTTTCGTCGGCCCTTTCATCGCGACGCTGTTCCCCACGCTGCTGGCTATGACGCAGTTCGAGAGCTGGCCCGCGGTGTTTGGTGTGTTCGCCTGTCTCAACGTCATCCAGTTCGTGGTAGGCAGCTATATCGAACCGCGGGTGGCCGGCTCGACATTGTCGATCTCGCCGTTCCTGGTGCTGTTTGCGATCTTCTTCTGGAGCTCGCTTTGGGGCCTGTTCGGGACCTTCATCGGCGTGCCGATCACGCTCGCTATTCTGACGTTCTGTGCCGAGAGTCCGTCGGCCGCCTGGATCGCTGATCTGTTCGGCGGATCGCACGAAGATAAGCCGGAAGCGTCCTAGCTTCTGGCAATCTCAACCCGCTCGGGCTCGGCGAGGCAGAGCTTCCGGTCCGGGCCGACCATCATTCTGTGGATATAAAAATAACTGACTGCATCGTCAGCTCCCATCACCGGCGACGGGGCCGAGACGACCTTCGACGCACCACACGTACCGATCCAATCGATATGCCGGTGACCGTGCATCACCACCGAGCGATCGGAAAACCTTTGCAACCTGCGTACAAACCAGCTGCCGTTGATCAAGGCCGTCCCGATGCGCTCGGCAAATGTCTTCACCGGCATGGGATATTCCATCAAGTGATGATGGAGCGCGATGGTCCAGCATGCCGTCGGGAAATGACGGATCGCAGCCTCCAACCGCCCCGTTTGCGCTTCCGAAACCAAACCGAGCGCGTTGGTGAAGGAGAAGTGGGTTTCGGCGTTGGAGTTGAGAATGGCGATCCCGAGGCCACCGTCCTGGTCCGGCGGTAGGATCATTGGGAATTGATCATCGAACAGGCCGCGGAGCGCCGCCGCGCGGCGCACGCCCCCGTGCTGCGCAAATTGCGTTATCCGATCATGATAAGGGGCCAGCGCCTGGTTCAACGTGGCCGACGGTTTGCCGTAACCGTCGATGACGCGCATGCGATCGCCCTGAACGGCCGCAATCGCCGACAGGGTACGCATCTGCCGGAGCCGCTTGCCTGGGCTGAACGGCAGGTCGAGGCGCGCAGGATTGGCACGATCCACGACGTTAACATCATGATTGCCCGGAAGCATGATGATGCGTGCTGCGAGCTCGGGATGACCTGCCAATGCATCGAGAAATTCCGCCCATTCGCCGGGCCGGCCGGCGTCCGTCATGTCGCCGCTGATCAGCACATGGTCGAGCGGATCAATGGTATGAATTTCGGCAAGGCGAGCCAACACGCGATTGAAGCGTTCGTTTCCCCGCGGACCGGCGGTCCCGCTTTCGATGCGGAAGCCGTATCGCTCGCCGACCACGTGGAGATCGGACAGATGCGCAACGCGCCAGCAGCGCGCTCCGGACGGCGCCGCGTCGAATCCGGCCAGGTCGGCCGGTTGTTCCGTACTGGCGTCGGCCACGCTCCAGGCCAGTGATGCGATCGCAAGATAGCAGGACACCAGCACCACGGCGTTCGCGAAGGTTGGCAGCACAAGACGATGGATCAGAACCAGGTCATTGATGGTCGCGGTCCATTGCGAAGCAGGCCAGGCCAGGGCCGCGATCGATGCCGCCCCCACAGAGAGCAGTATGCCGGCGCCGACCGAGCACCTGCGCCGCAGCGTAGTGCGAGAGGCAGGAGTTGGGCCGGTGCGCCAGAGCAGCTCCGCCAGATGGCCCAGCGCCTCGCGTGTGAAGGCATAACTCGGTTGGACCGCGAGCGCGTTCAGTGACCAGAAGCTTGTTTCCGCGACTTGTAACAGCGGTCGTCCGCCGAGCCATCCCAACGCCGCGATCACAACCAGCGCCAGCACGGCGCCCACTTCGGACAGGGCAAGGGCGTGCTGCGAAAGGCTCGAAATCCAGGCAGACGCGACCAGTGGCGCAAGGCCGAGCAGCACGCCCGGAAGCAGAAGCGAAATCGTCCAGGCGAACAACAGTTTCGCCGGGCTTATCTCAACCAGAAGGCTACCCACGATCGCCAACAACGAACGCTGTTCCGGGCTGGCGGCATTGTCCTCAAAGTCGCCGTGGCGGGGATCAAGCAGCACGCCGACGTCCTCCGTTGCACGGCGCATTCTGTCACAAACCGCTTCAGACCAACATACGCGCTCCCGGCCCTGGTGGGTTGCGTCGTTGACACCATGCTTACCTGGAGGTTTCGCCAGGGCCTTGATCGGGAGGCTGAGGCGATCGAGAGCGGATGGTTACAGCGGTCTCGAGGCGTGCCGCAGCTTGCTTGAGCATGATCTGTTCGGAAAACCGCTTCGCACTTTTCCGGATCATGCTTCAGCGCAGCTTGCCGAAGAATTCGCGCACCTCGCCGATGAACAGCTCGGGCTGCTCGAATGCCGAGAAATGTCCGCCTTTCGGCATCTCGCTCCAGTGCTGGATGTTGCTGAAGTTCGTCTCCATCCATTTGCGGACCGGCGTGACGATCTCCTTGGGGAACGCGGCAACGCCGGTCGGCACGCTCACCTTGTGCGGGGTTCGCTTGCCCGGCCCAAAACTTTCCCAATAGAGCCGCGCCGACGACGCGGCCGTTGCGGTGACCCAGTACAGCATGACGTTGTCGAGCAGTTCGTCGCGGCTGAGGATGTTTTCCGGATGGCCGTCGCAATCGGTCCAGGCCCAGAACTTTTCGAGAATCCAGGCCGCCTGCCCGCTGGGCGAATCCGTCAGGCCATAGCCGAGCGTCTGCGGCCGCGTGGACTGCTGCTTGGAATAGCCGGAATCCCAGTCGGCATAATATTTGATGCCGTTGAGCGCCCTCGTCTCCTCCGGCGTCGGCTGCCCCTCGACATTGGGCCGGGTCGACATCGCAAGCGTGATGTGAATGCCGGCGCAATGTGCAGCATCCTGCCCGCCGATCGCAGTCGTGACCGCGGAGCCCCAGTCGCCGCCTTGCGCGAAATAGCTGGCGTAGCCGAGCCGCTGCATCAGGACGGCCCAGGCCGTCGCGATCCGGTCGACGCCCCAGCCCGTCGCTATAGGCTTGGCCGAGAAGCCGAAACCCGGCAGTGACGGGCACACCACGTGGAAGGCATCGGCAGCACGGCCGCCATGCGCCACAGGATCGGTCAGCGGCTCTATCACCTTGTGGAATTCGACCATCGATCCCGGCCAGCCATGGGTGATGATCAAGGGCCGCGCCTCCGGATGCTTCGAGCGGACATGGATGAAGTGGATGTCGAGCCCGTCGATTTCGGTGGTGAACTGACTGAAGCGGTTGAGCCGCGCCTCGCGCTGCCGCCAGTCATAGGTCTCGGCCCAATAGTGGCAGATGTCCTTGATCCAGCGCAGCGGCGCGCCCTGGCTCCAGTCGTCGACCAGCTCGGCTTCCGGCCAGCGGGTCCGGCGCAGCCGGCCGCGCAGATCCTCGAGGACATCGTCGCTGACGGCGATGCGGAACGGGCTGATGGCGGTCATGGCGTCTCCCCGGGGATGCTGAACTTTCAGGGAAAGATAGGCTGGCGCGGGTCGCCGATCAAACCCCACGCCGCAAACCTCGCCTGCACGACAAACCGCGAAGTCTGCACGACAATATCCATTATCGGCACCGCGATCTTGCTAAGACAGCAGCTGCGATGGATCGACATCAAACGCGATCGAAGCGCTGATGTCGCAGGAGATGGAGCGCGTGGTGGTAAGCTATCTGATCAGCATCCATGACAGGCAAGATGCGGTGTTGAAGTTGGGATTGCCGCTGGTCATCGCATTCTTGTCCGCCTGGATCATGATCAGGAGATGGGTGAAAAAACCCGGAATCGATTCGACCGAGTTTTCACCGGCAGTCACGTCCGCCCTGTTTGCGCCCGTGCTCCTCGTCACCTACTTCTTCGTGCTGCAATCCATCCTGGAGACAGGCGTTACCGGTCACGCGTCGCTCGTCATCTCCTATGGCGTGCTTTTCGCACCGACATTTCTTCTGCTGGTTCCATTTGGGGTAGCCTCCCTCGTGAACGTGCGCCGAGGTCGGAAGGCGCTGCCCAATTGGCTGTTGAGTGCCGTATTTGCTGCCTGGCCGATCATGCAGGTGACGTGGGCGTTATGGCTGTTCGGCGAGTGGGAATAGCTCGCTGAGCTATTTGCCGATCGCCGCGTCGAGCAGCGCCTGGGCCTGCTTGGTGGCCGCGGCGAAGGCCGGCTGTTGCGGCGCGCGCTCGGTGAAGCAGCGCTTGAACGCGTCCTCGCCCTGCTGACGCAGGTCGCCGAGCTTGTCATAGGCCTGCTTCGTGATCTGCTTGCGCTGGAGCTTGTCGGCCGCTGCGTCGGCCTTCTTGTTGTAGTCGGTGCGGATCGCGGTGCAGGCCGGCGCTTGCACCGCCGGCTCGATCTCGCCATAGGCGACATACATCTTGCCGCCGGCGAGCGCCGCCACGAACACCTCGTCGGCCTTGTCGGGGAACGAATCCTGGGTGCGGCCGGCCAGGAAGCCGTAAGCCAGCGCGACGGACTCCGGCTTGGCGATCGGCAGCTCGTCGAAATTGACCACCGCGGCATCGGTCGAGATCGCCTGGGTGTAGAGGCCCTCGAACTTCAGCGCAGCATCGACCTGCTGCGGCACGTTCTTGCTGCCCTTGTCCCACCACGTCTTGTGTTCGTGCAGCCAGCGCGTGAACAGAGGCTCGGTGGTGACGATGATATGGGCTTTCGGCTCGACGAAGCTGCCGTCGGCGCGCTTTTCTCCGATCTTTGCCCCGTCCCTGCCGGTCTCGGCATCGAAGCGCAGGCCGTCCAGCATGCCGAACCCCATGTCGCCCTTATATAGAGTATCGAGGTTGAGCTGGGCGGGAGCAAAGCCCGGCCGGGCGGGCTGGGACAGGATGGCCGTCAGCTGCCCCTTCAGTTCGTCGCGCGCGGCCGCCTCAGCCTTGTCGACGGCCTCGTTGATCTTGTTGTCGCTCGACAGCTTGGCGAATTTGGCGATCGCGGCGTCACGCGCGGCGATATAGCGGTCTTCCGGCGACGCGGCGCGGGCCGGCGAAAGCAGCAGGATCGGGGAAATGACGAGGGCAAGGCGGAAAATAAAATGCATGCCCTGTGGTCGTCCGCAGGGCATGCAAGGTTCAAGGTCACGGGTACTACCAGCATATCCCTCGCCGGCAGATCCTCTGCCGGCGCAGGATCTCGTCAAGGCGAGCCGGTCAGGCCGCCCTTGTCACGGTGCCGTCGTCAGGCCGCTTTGGACTTCGCCACGTGGGTGGCGATCGCATCCATCAGCGGCGGCGACAGGCAATCATAGGGCTCGAGCCCAAGCTCCTTGAGCCGCGACCTGATCCCGGCCATATCGGACGGTTTGACGCCGGACTCGATCACCGATGACACGAAGGCGGCAAATCCGGGCGCAGCCGAGCCGGACTCCTGGAACAGCTCGGGATGGATGAAGTCGAGGCCATAGAACGGATGGCCCTTGTTCTCGATCCGGCCGTACATATGGGTGCCGCATCCGGTGCAGGCATGGCGCTGGATCACCGCCGCAGCGTCAACGATCTTCAGCTTGTCGCCGTTCTCCAGCACGGTGACGTTCTCGCGCGGAACCACCGCGACCACCGAGAAGGTGGCGCCCGAGGGCTTCCAGCACTTGGTGCAGCCGCAGGCATGGTTGTGGGCGACGTCGCCCTTGATGCCGACCTTGACCGGCTTGTCCGCGCATTTGCAGACCAGCGTGCCGCCGGCAAAACTGCCGGAGCCTTGCTTGACGCCATTGTCGACCGACGGGTGGATATGAACAGTCATTGACCTATCCTCCTAGTGCTTGGTGTTTTGATTTCAGAATACGACGACCGAACGGATCGATTTTCCCTCGTGCATCAGGTCGAAGCCCTTGTTGATCTCGTCGAGTTTCAGCACGTGGGTGATCATCGGATCGATCTGGATCTTTCTGTCCATGTACCAGTCGACGATCTTCGGCACGTCGGTGCGGCCGCGCGCGCCGCCGAACGCGGTGCCCTTCCAGACCCGTCCGGTGACGAGCTGGAACGGCCGGGTCGCGATCTCCTTGCCGGATTCCGCGACGCCGATCACCACCGAGACGCCCCAGCCGCGATGACAGGCTTCCAGCGCCTGCCGCATCACGTTGGTATTGCCGGTGCAGTCAAAGGTGTAGTCGGCGCCACCATCGGTGAGCCCAACCAGGTGCTGCACGATGTCGCCCGACACCTTGGTCGGGTTGACGAAATGCGTCATGCCGAACTGTTTGCCCCAGGCTTCCTTGGAGTCATTGATATCGACGCCGATGATCTTGTCGGCACCGACCATCTTGGCGCCCTGGATCACGTTAAGGCCGATGCCGCCGAGGCCGAACACGACCACGTTGGAGCCCGGCGTCACCTTGGCGGTGTTGACGACCGCGCCGACACCGGTGGTGACGCCGCAGCCGATGTAGCAGCTCTTGTCGAACGGCGCGTCCTCGCGAATCTTGGCCACCGCGATCTCGGGCAGCACGGTGAAGTTCGAGAAGGTCGAGCAGCCCATATAGTGGAAGACCGTCTTGCCCTTGTAGCTGAACCGCGAGGTGCCGTCGGGCATCACGCCCTTGCCCTGGGTGGCGCGGATCGCGGTGCAGAGATTGGTCTTCTGGCTCAGGCAGCTTTTGCACTGCCGGCATTCCGGCGTGTAGAGCGGGATCACATGATCGCCCGGCTTGACCGACGTCACGCCGGCGCCGACCTCGCGAACGATGCCAGCACCTTCGTGCCCGAGGATCGAGGGAAAGATGCCCTCGCTATCGAAGCCGTCGAGCGTATAGGCATCGGTGTGACAGATGCCCGTCGCCTTGATCTCGACCAGGACCTCGCCGGCCTTGGGGCCCTCCAGATCGAGTTCGACGATCTCAAGCGGCTTCTTTGCTTCAAATGCGACTGCGGCGCGGGTCTTCATCTTGGTCTCCACAAAACATCAAACAGGTTTCTCATTCGCGCCGGACACGCTCACTTCTTGTCGTCGTGACCCATGCAGGCGTCTTCCGCCTTTCCATAGGCTTCCGACTTGTCTTCGTGCTTGGCCGGCCGAACACGCCCAACCGCATCATTGGCGCGGGCGCGCAGGTAGACATAGAGGTCGTCCATGTAGCAGGCAACGTTCGGGTTATCGCCGAATGCCGGCATGACGTTTTCCTGCGCCGTCGAGACGTTCTTGCGCCCGCTCGCGACCACGCCCATGAAATCCGGATAGGTCATGGTCTTCAGCGAATTCGCCAGCGCCGGAGCGTAGGTCGATCCCATTCCGTCGGGACCGTGGCAGACGTGGCACTCCGAATGATAGCGGCGGTAGCCGGAGTAGGTGTACCAGTCCGTCGTGCCGTCAGGCGCGACCTTGAACGTCGGGTTTCCATCCTTGTCGAGATACTTGCCGTCCTCGGACTTGACGGCGGTCGGGTCGCCAGCGTCCTCGGCGGAGGCGACTCCACCCATTGCCACGACAAAGATCGCAGCACTCACAAACCAGATCTTACGCAAAAGCATATCCTCGCGTGCAGATTGAAGACGGACCGGCGCATGGAGATCGCCCATGCGCCGGAACGAGGTTGCTCAGCTCACTGCTGCGGCAGCGAGAACACGGTGAGCGTTCCGCCGAGCGCGGTGTAGTTGCTCAGCGCGGCATAGCCGCCGACTGCGCCGAGACCGGCCGTCGGATCAGTCAGACCGGCCGCAAGGCCGATGCCTGCCCAACCGCCAACACCCGACAGAATGGCGACGTACTGCTTGCCGGCATGCTCATAGGTGGTGACGTTGCCGATGATGCCGGACGGGGTCTTGAACTTGTAGAGCTCCTTGCCCGTCTTGGCATCGACAGCCTTCAGGTAGCCTTCCAGCGTGCCGTAGAACACCACGCCGCCGGCGGTCGCGAGCGCACCCGACCAGACCGAGAACTGCTCCTTGTTCGACCACACGATCTTGCCGGTCTTGCCGTCCCAGGCGATGAAGTTGCCCATGTTGGTCTCACCGGGAGGCGGATACATCGACAGCGTCGCGCCGACATAGGGCTGACCTGCGGTGTAGCTCACCTTGAACGGCTCGTAGTCCATGCAGACGTGGTTGGTCGGCACGTAGAACAGTTGCGTGTCCGGCGAGTAGGCTGCCGGCTGCTCGTCCTTCGAGCCGAGCGCGGCCGGGCAGATGCCCTTGACGTTGACGTCCTCACCGGCCTTGTCGGTCGACGCGGCATCAAGAACCTTCGGACGACCATAGGTCGGCGAGTCCTTCTTCATGTCGACGCCGGAGGTCCAGTTCACCTTCGGATCGTACTTCTCGGCGACCAGCAGTTCGCCGGTGGTGCGATCGAGGGTGTAGCCGAGGCCGTTACGGTCGAAGTGGGTCAGCAGCTTGCGCGCCTTGCCGTCGATCGACTGATCCGAGAGGATCATCTCGTTGACGCCGTCATAGTCCCATTCGTCATGGGGCGTCATCTGGTAGACCCACTTGGCAACGCCGGTATCCGGGTTACGCGCCCAGATCGTCATCGACCACTTGTTGTCGCCGGGACGCTGCTTCGGATTCCAGGTCGAGGGATTGCCCGACCCGTAATAGACGAGGTTCAGTTCGGGATCATAGGAGATCCAGCCCCAGGTCGCGCCGCCGCCGATCTTCCATTGATCGCCCTGCCAAGTCTTCAGGCTCGAATCCTTGCCGATCGGCTTGCCAAGCTCGGTGGTCTTGTCGTCGACCAGAAGCTGGTCATCCGGACCTTCCGAGTAGCCGCGCCAGACCTGCTTGCCGGTCTTGATGTCGTAAGCGGTCACATGAGCCTGGACGCCGAACTCACCGCCGGAAATGCCGAGCAGCACCTTGTCCTTGACCACCAGCGGCGCGGAGGTGCCGGTCGAGCCCTTGCTGGGATCGCCGTTCTTCACCGTCCATTCCACCTTGCCGGTCTTGGCATCGAGCGCAACCAGCGTGGTGTCGGCCTGGTGCAGGAAGATCTTGCCGTCGCCATAGGCAACGCCGCGGTTGACCGTGTCGCAGCACATCACCGGAATGACGTTCGGATCCTGCTTCGGTTCGTACTTCCAGACGATCTTGTTGTCCTGCGAAAGGTCAAGAGCATAGACCTTGTTTGGGAACGGGGTGTGGACGTACATGATGTTGCCGATGATCAGCGGGCCGCCCTCGTGGCCGCGCAGCACGCCGGTCGAGAACGTCCAGGCGACTTGCAACTTTCCGACGTTCGAGGCGTTGATCTGATTCAGCTTGGAGTAACGCTGATTGGCGTAGTCCCCGGCCGGCATCACCCAGTCTTTCGGGTTCTGCGACATCTTGTGGAGTTCGTCATTGGCGTTGGCAGCTCCGACGGCAAATACCGCCATTGCCCCAAGGCCGGTCGCGTAAAGCATCTTGCGCATCGTGGATTTCCTCCCAGGTTCAAGAACTCAAGGGTTTCCGCCGAAACGGCCCCACTTCTTCCATTTTGGTACCCCAGTCGTAGTCCTCTCGAAGCACGCTGACTTGCCCAAAAGAGAAGAGCCGTTTGCTCAAAAGCGAAGCTTCGTCAGATTTTTGTCGACCGGCCCTGAATTAGCTGGAAAGCTTGCTTCATGTTGCAGGGCATCAATCGCGGCCGGCGCGATCCGGATGCCAGATTGACGCGTGCTAAGGTTGCGCTTGACGAGCCCAGAACTAAGTCGGAGGATCACCCGACATTAACCGGGAAGAAATCCCGCCGCCTCCCTAAGCTATTCAGAATCAGGGAGAAGGCGCATCATCCCGGGCCAGACTTAAGCTCGGTGAGCAGTCACGTGGGGATCGAATCGGTGGCTGGAAAGATGTCCGATACAGTCCATTCTCTCAGCACGAACGGATTGACGCCCAAGCGGCAGATCCAGCGCTGGTCGGATGCGCTCACTGACCTTTGCGGCCAGTTCGACGTCGATGCGCTGGAAGGATCCTCGCTCGAAGCCCGGGTCAATTTCACGACAGTATCGCGATTGAAGCTGTGCCAGATCGAGGCAAGCCAGCACCGCATCGCGCACACCATCTCGCGCATCAAGCTGAGCGAGCACCCCTACATCAAGATCGTGTTCCAGACCCACGGCGTCTCGCATTTCGAGCAGGACGGCCTGCACTTCGACATCATGCCGGGCGACTGCTTCGCCTACGACGTGTCGTGTCCGCACACCATCATCAGCCCGTCGCTGACGCGGCACGAGGTTGTCATCGTTCCAAAGGACCTGCTCAAGGAGCGCGGCTTCCAGCTCTCCAAGATGGCACCGTGCAAGCTGTCGGCGCGCAACGGCACCGGCCGCATCGCCTATGATTTCGTCCATGCCGCCTTCGGCGAGGCACCGACGCTGACGCCGGTCAACGCCGTCGGCGTGGCCGATGCGCTGATCGACTTGCTGCTGTTGCCGCTGCGCGAGACCGGCGCCATGTTCGACCGCGGCAGCGCCGAGGCTACGTACGTGCGGGCCCAGGGCTTCATTCGCGAGCATCTACGCGATCCGGACCTCTGCATCGACCGCATTTCGGCGGCGCTCGGCTGTTCGAAGCGCTATCTGCACATGCTGTTCAGTGATCGCGGCATGACGGTCAGCGACTACATCTGGAAAGCCAGGCTGCAGAATTGCCGGCAGGAGCTGGAGTCCCAGAACGGCAAGACCATCACGGACGTCGCGTTCTCCTGGGGCTTCTCGAGCTCGTCGCATTTCAGCCGCGTCTTCCGGAAGTATTTCGGCATCGCGCCCTCCTCCGTCCACAAGGGCCTGCACGGCGGTATGCCGGCCGATGTGGTGCTGGAATAGCGGTTCCAGCCGACGTGCAGGCGTTGAGCCATGCCGTCCGCACTTTCCCCAATCAAGCTGTCCTCGATCAAGGTTTGGGCACGCAACCTCAAACGGGACAGCGTTGCGTTGTATCTCGCATCGCGTGATCCGCGTGTGCCCTGGTATGCCAAGGCCCTTGCCGTCGCCGTTGCGGCCTATGCACTGTCTCCCATCGATCTGATCCCGGATTTCATTCCGGTGATCGGCTATCTCGACGATCTGATCCTGCTGCCGCTCGGCATCTGGCTCGCGATCTCGCTCGTGCCGGACGAGGTGATGACGGAATGCCGTGCCAAGGCGAGCGCCGTCTTGCAGCGTCCGACCAGCCGGGCGGGAATGATCGCGATCGTCGTGCTCTGGATCGCCGGCGCAGCGGCGCTGGCTTGGGCGGCTTTCAGATACTGGCGACTGCCAATCGTCTAGGACCGTGCGGCCTTTGGCACGAGCGCCTCGACCGTCACGCCGTCATCGCTGGAACTGATGTTAAGCGTGCCGCCGAGCGCGAGGATCCGCTCCTGCATCCCGGTCAAACCGCGACCAAGCCTGTGATCCCTCAGCAGGCCGCGGCCGTTGTCACGAACCCGCACCAGCGCACAGTCGCGGCTGCCGCGGAGGCCTGCCTGCCGTTCCGCCGGTTCGATCGTGATATCGACCGCCGTTGCGCCAGCATGGCGGAACACGTTGGTGAGCGCTTCCTGGACGATGCGATAGATCGTGAGGTCGGCCATCTCGCCGGTATCGCCGAGCGCCGGCGAGATGCGGCTCTCGATCTCCACCTCCGGGTGGGTTTCGCTCCATAGCCGAACCAGCGCGCCGAGCGCTTCCGCAAGCCCGAGCTCGGCCAGTCCGACCGGCCGCAATCGCTCCAGAATCCGGCGCGTGAACTGCTGGAGCGCGTTGACCTGCTCGAGGATGGCGTTGCCGTGCTTGCGCAATGCCGCAGGGTCCGGCCGTTCGACTTCCGACAGCCGGGTCAGCGCGCCGGCATGCGCGCGCAGGGCAAACAGATAGGGCCCGAACTCATCGTGCAATTCGCGCGCGATCTCCTTGCGTTCGGAATCCTGCACCGAGACCGCGCGCTCGGCGAGCTGCCGCTTGCCCTCCACGGCGTCGCCAAGGGTCGCCGCCAAATGGTTCAGTTTGGCACAGATCGCGGCCAATTCCGGCGATCCGCCGGGCTCGACGCGTGCATCGTAGTCCCCGGCCTCGATGCCGGTCATGGCCTGCGACAATGCCTCCAGCGGCGCCAGCGCGCGGCCGACCACCAGCATGGTGACCAGAAGCAGCGCGACTGCGATTGCGGAGCCGACCTCGAGCTGGGTGACGATGCCGTCCCAGATCTCGGCGATTTCGTCGTCGGGATGCGAGGTGATGACCAGCGATTGCGGCTTGCCGTGCACCGAGATCGGCACCCGCACCGAAGTCTGCTCGGGATGGACCAGCGCGACGAACCACTGCGGCGGAGCGCGCGGATCGCCGGCGTCCTCGGGGCGATCAGGAGATTTTGCGGCCGCGCCATGCTGCCGCGTGATGCTGACATGACGCAGCCGGCTCAGATCCTGGACGATCTGGTCGAGCCTCGCATCGGGATCCGGCGCCTCGTCGAGACCGGCCACAATCGTCGCAACGAACTCGCGCGCCAGGCGGATCACGCTCTGGTCCTCGGCCTGGACACGCGGTCCCGCTTCCAGCACGAGCCGCGCAATATTGATGCCGAGGCCAAGCGCCAGGATCAGCGCCAGCAGCAGGTTGATCCGCGCGCGCAAGGATAGCTTTTGCCACATGACGTTGCCCCCGACCGCGATCCCTCCTCCGAGAGGATCGTTGACAGCCAAATTTGCCCGGCTATCTAATCGCACCCTATCGCAATCTCGCACGAGGTGCACAACCGGTCGGAACCGACCTGTCCTTCGCGCAAACCGATGTGATGACGAGTGAATCGAAGCAGGTCGCCGGAACAACGCCATGCGCATTCTGATCGTTGACGATCATCCCATCGTTGCCTCCGGCTGCCGCACGGTGTTTGCCGACGATCCCGAGATCACGTTGCTGGAAGCCGCCGATGCCGAAAGCGGCGAGCGGGCGTTCGTCGCGGAAAAGCCCGATCTCTGCGTGATCGACATCAACCTGCCGACGGTCTCCGGCTTCGAGCTGGCGCGACGCATCCTGACGCATGATGCATCTGCGCGCCTCATCATGTTCAGCATGAACGACGACCCGGTGTTCGCCGCCCGCGCCATCGACATCGGCGCCAAGGGCTACGTTTCGAAGACCGGCGATCCCAACGATCTGGTGGAAGCGGTGCGCGAGGTCGGCAATGGCGGCGTCTATCTGCCGCCGGCGATCGCGCGCAACGTGGCGTTTGCGCGGCCGGGTTTTGCGCAAAATCCACTCTCCAAGCTCACTTCGCGCGAGATGGAGATCCTGCGCCTGCTCAGTTCAGGCAAGAGCCTGTCGGAGATCGCCTGGCTGGTGCATTCGTCATACAAGACGGTCGCAAACACGTCATCGATCATGCGCCAGAAGCTTGGCGTTCGCACTTCGGCAGAGCTGGTGCGGCTGGCGATCGAGAGCGGCGTCGCCTGACGCAGCGCTCAAACCAAGAGGAATACGACAATGCAGACGGTTTCCCAGAACAAGTCGCATGGCGGCACGCAAGGCGTCTATCGGCATCCGAGCCGCGAGACCAAGACCGACATGACCTTCTCGGTGTTCGTCCCTGACCATGCGGCCGGCACCAAGCTGCCCGTCGTCACCTATCTGTCGGGCCTGACTTGCACCCACGCCAACGTCACCGAGAAGGGCGAATTCCGCCAGGCATGCGCCGAGCTCGGCCTGATCTTCGTCGCACCCGACACCAGTCCGCGCGGCGAAGGCGTCCCCGGCGATCCCGCCAATTCATACGATTTCGGGCTAGGCGCGGGCTTCTATGTCGATGCGACAGAGCAGCCGTTCGCGACCAACTACCGGATGTGGAGCTACGTCACCGAGGAATTGCCGAAGCTGATCGCCGAGCAGTTCCCGGTCGACACGATGCGGCAGTCGATCCTTGGCCACTCCATGGGCGGCCATGGCGCGCTGACGGTGGCGCTGCGCTATCCCGATCGTTATCGGGCGGCGAGTGCTTTTGCGCCGATCGTGGCGCCGTCGCAGGTGCCATGGGGCAACAAGGCGCTCGGCGGCTATCTCGGCAGCAACAAGCAGGCGTGGCGAAAGCACGACGCGGTAGCGCTGATCGAGGACGGCGCCCGCTTCTCCGATCTGCTGGTCGATTACGGCGATGCCGACGGCTTTCTCACCGAACAGCTGCGGCCCGAATTGCTGAAGGCCGCCTGCGAGAAAGCCAACATCCCCCTCACCCTGCGGCGTCAGCCGGGCTACGACCACAGCTATTACTTCATCTCGACCTTCATGGCCGATCATCTGCAGTGGCACGCCGCGCGGCTGAAGGCGTGATGCTTTCCCCAGCCAAGGCGGCGTGATACCAAAATATCGAAAACAACCCCATGCAAAGTAGCCGGCGGCGTTCAACCAGACGAGTTGACACGTCAGGCAACTCAGGGTTACTATTCTAATATTCCGAAATCATCCAAACGCCCGTCGCTCATCGTGCCTGCGGCGCGCCGTAATTCGGCGCGAGCAGGCGGTTGCGCACGAGGTAATCGGTGGCACGCGACCAGGATTCATCGGTGTTGCCGCGCATGTCGGCGCTCGCTGCCGCCACCAACTGCCCGCTATGCACGTCGCGCAGATAGAGATTGATGTTGAGGATCAGGTTGGAGACCTTCTGCACGACGCCCGTCATCGCGAGATCGGCGCCGAGTTCGCCGGCCAGCTTCACGTCGCATCCGCCGCAGGCCTGAAGATTGCTGCCGTGCGCCGCAGCATTGACGGGTGCGATATCGAGCACGAGGAACCTGCCTGATTCCGCAAGCTCCTTGCGCACCTGATCGCCGGTCCGGAGCAGCCGCGCCTGTTCGTCGGCACGCAGCCCTTCCACCTCCCCTTGAAGGCTAGTGTCGATCATCTCGAGGTCGAACACCGCGAGCTTGGGCGGTTCGGCGCCCGCCGCCGCAGACATCAGCAGTAAAGCTACGACGAAGACGAACGCTGATCTCATGATTGTGAACCAATCCAAATTTGGTACCACGCAACGACAAAAAGCGGGGTTGCAAGCCGGGCCAATTCCGGCATCTTGCATATCAACGCATGGCCAGAAAAGCGGTAGCTTCTCGAAAATGCCAATGCCGAATGAAGAAAGACTACGGGAGGAGTTATGTTGCGATGGCTGATCGGCACGATCGCGCTCAGCATGGTAGCGACCGGCGCGCTGGCGGCTGATCCCGTCGAAATCCATATCGGCTATCTCGGCCATGCCGGCATCAAATCGACGCTTTCGCTGCTCGAACAGCCGGCCGACAATGACGGCATCGCCGGCGCACGCCTTGCGATCGAGGACAACAATACGACCGGCAAATTCCTCAACCAACGCTTCGTACTTGATGAAGTGAAGGTCAAGGACAGCGACGATGTCGCCAAGGTTGCGACCGATCTCGCCGGCCGCAACGACTATATCATCACCGACCTGCCCGCCGACGCCCTGCTCAAGGTCGCCGACGCGCTACGCGACCGCGGCACCGTGCTGCTGAATGCCGGCGCGATCGACGATCGGCTGCGCGAGCAGGACTGCCGCGCCAACGTCATCCATGTCGCACCGACCCGCTCGATGCTGGCGGACGCGCTCGGCCAATACCTGGTGTGGAAGCAGTGGAAGCGCTGGCTGCTGGTGACTGGCTCGCATGATCAGGACAAGCTCTACGCCGACGCGCTGCGCCGCGCCGCCACGCGCTTCGGCGCCAAGATCGTGCAGGAACGGACATTCGAGGACACCGGCGGCGCGCGCCGCACCGATTCTGGCGTGACGCTGATCCAGCGTCAGATGCCGGTGTTCACGCAGCAGGCGCCGGCCTACGACGTGCTGGTCGCCGCCGACGAGAGCCAGGTGTTCGCGAACTATCTGCCCTACCGGACCTGGGACCCGCGTCCCGTGGCGGGCTCGGCGGGCCTGGTGCCGACCAGCTGGGACGCCGCGCACGACCAATGGGGCGCGGTCCAGATCCAGAACCGCTTCGTCAAGCTGAACATGCGCCGCATGACGGCACTCGACATGCAGGCCTGGACCGCTGCGCGCATGATCGGGGAAGCCACGTCCCGCACCAATTCGGGCGATCCCAGAACGGTCGTCGCCTTCCTCAGGGGCAAGGATTTCTCGATCGCCGCCTTCAAGGGCACGCGATTGACCCTGCGCGACTGGAATCTGCAGCTCCGTCAGCCGATCCTGCTGGCCGATGGTCGTATGGTCGTTTCGGTCTCGCCGCAGGAAGGTTTCCTGCATCAGGTCTCCGAGCTCGACACGCTCGGTGTTGACCGGCCTGAAACGAAGTGCAAGCTGCAGTGAGGGAGATGAAACGCATGTGGCGCCGCTGTCTGTTGACCGGGATGCTCGTCTGGCTTGCCGCGACACCGGCGTCCGCCTTCGTTGCCTACGTCTCCAACGAGAAGGGCAACACCGTCACGGTGATCGACACCAACAGCTGGACGGTGACCAAAACCATCAAGGTCGGCCAGCGGCCGCGCGGCATCGAGTTCTCGCGCGACGGCAAGTTCGTGATGGTCGCGGTCGGCGACGACGACACGATTCAGGTGATCGATACCAAGACCCAGGAGATCGTCGACACCCTGCCCTCCGGTCCCGACCCTGAATTGTTCACCCAGGATGCCGCCGGCAAGACCATGTATGTCGCCAACGAGAACGACAACACGGTCACCGTGATCGATCTCGAAAAGCGCGCCCGGATCGGCGACATCCAGGTCGGCGTCGAGCCCGAGGGCATGACGATCAGCCCGGACGGCAAGATCCTGATCAACACCTCCGAAACCACCAACATGGCGCATTTCATCGACACATCGACGCGCCAGATCGTCGCCAATGTGCTGGTGGATTCGCGGCCGCGCTTCGCCCAGTTCAAGCGCGACGGCTCCGAATTGTGGGTGTCCTCCGAGATCGGCGGCACGGTGTCGATCATCGATCCGGTCAAGCGCGAGGTGACCGGCAAGATCACCTTTGAAATTCCGGGTCTGCGCAACGAGGCAATCCAGCCCGTCGGCATCGGCATGACCAAGGACGGCAAGACCGCATTCATTGCGCTGGGCCCCGCCAACCGCGTCGCGGTCGTCGACGGGGTGACCCACAAGGTCCTCAAATATCTGCTGGTCGGCCAGCGGGTCTGGCACATGGATTTCACCCCGGACGAAAAATATCTGCTGGTCACCAACGGCGTCTCCAACGACGTCTCGGTGATCGACGTTGCATCCCAGAAGGTGATCAAGACCATTCAGGTCGGCGAACTGCCCTGGGGGATCACGATCGCGCAGCCATGACCGCAACCGACGCCCATATCGCGAGCCAGCCCTCGCCGGATGCAGGCCCTGCAACCGACGCGGCCGTGCAGCCGGCGCTGTCGATCGGCAATGTCAGCCACAGCTACGGTCCGCGCCGCGCCCTGATCGATGTCAGTTTCACGGTCCAGCCTGCGAGCTTCACCGCGCTGCTGGGCCTCAATGGCGCCGGCAAGAGCACGCTGTTCTCGCTGGTGACGCGGTTGTTCGGCATCCAGAACGGCCAGATCAAGATCTTTGGCCACGACATCAGCCGGACGCCGGGTGAAGCGCTGCGGCTCATGGGCGTGGTGTTCCAGCCGCGCACGCTCGATCTCGACCTCTCGCTGACGCAGAACCTGCTGTATCACGCCGCGCTGCACGGCATTTCGCGGCGCGAGGCGCGGCTACGCAGCGCCGAGGTGCTCGGCCGCATCGGGCTTGCCGACCGCGCCGCCAGCAAGGTGCGCGATCTCTCGGGCGGCCAGATGCGAAGGCTTGAGATCGCCCGCGCGCTGCTGCACCGGCCCCGGCTGCTGCTGCTCGACGAGGCCACGGTCGGGCTCGACGTCAAGGCGCGCGCCGACATCCTCGACCATGTCCGGCAGCTCGTCACCGAACAGGGCATTGGCGTGCTCTGGGCGACGCATCTGTTCGACGAGATCATGCCAAACGACGACCTCGTCGTGCTGCATCAGGGCCGAATGCTGGCGCACGGCCCGGTGTCGCGCGTGATCGCGGACGCAGGCGCCCAGGACGTCAATACCGCGTTCATGCGGCTGACCGGAACGGCAACACTCGCGGGGAGACCGCCGTCATGACCAGCACGACGGTCACGCCTGAGCGAAGCGGCTTCTCGCTGTCGGAATATATCGTCTGCCTAAACGGCATCGTGTGGCGCGAGGCGCTGCGCTTCCTGCATCAGCGCGAGCGCTTCGTGTCGGCGCTGGTCAGGCCGCTGGTCTGGCTGTTCATCTTCGCGGCCGGATTCCGGCAGGTGCTCGGCATCTCGATCATCCCGCCCTACGAGACCTACATCCTCTACGAGGTCTACATCGCGCCCGGGCTGATGGCGATGATCCAGCTCTTCAACGGCATGCAATCCTCGCTGTCGATGGTCTACGACCGTGAGATGGGCAACATGCGCACGCTGCTGGTCAGCCCGCTGCCGCGCGGCTATCTCCTGTTCTGCAAGCTGCTCGCCGGCACGGCGGTGTCGCTGCTGCAGGTTTATGCTTTCCTTGTCATCGCGTGGTTCTGGGACATCGCGCCGCCGCCGTTCGGCTACCTCACCGTGCTTCCGGCGCTGGTACTGTCGGGCCTGATGCTCGGCGCACTGGGCATGCTGATCTCGGCCAGCATCAAGCAGCTGGAAAATTTCGCCGGCGTGATGAACTTTGTGATCTTCCCGATGTTCTTCGCATCGTCGGCGCTCTACCCGCTGTGGCGCGTGCAGGAAGGCAGCCCGATGCTGTATTATATCTGCCAGTGCAATCCGTTCACGCATGCGGTGGAGCTGATCCGGTTTGCGCTGTACGGCAAGATGAACTGGGTTTCGCTCGCGGTGGTCGGCGGCTGCACGGTCGTCTTCATGATCGGCGCGATCCTGGCTTACGATCCATCGCGCGGCCTGGTGCGCCGCGGACCCGGTGGAGGCGAGGCATGACAGGCTGGCGAACAGGACTGGGCGCGCTGCTCGCGATGGTTCTGTCGAACCAGGTCGCATCGGCTGCCGACCCGCGCTATCCGGACTGGCCCTGCCAGCAGGCCAAGGTGCCCGAGATCTCGCTCGCCGCGGTCTGGGCCGGGCCGCCGCTCGGCGATGCCGAGACCAAGTGGAAAGACGACCCGAAAGTCAGCGCGCTCGCGATCAGGCTCGCGGCGCGCCGCGTCCCGCTGGAGGAGGCGCAGAAGGAGATCACCGAATTCCTGTCAGCTGCTGCGGCCGACAAGGCCAATGCGGGAAAGCTGCTGTTCGCGGGCCTGTTCGATACGCTCAACGGACAACGCGCCTCGGTCATGAACGGGCTCGAGCGCGTGATGCGCAAGCAGCGCGAGGCGGCGGAGAAGATCCGCGACGACACGCTCAAGCTGCAGGCGCTGCAGGACGCGACACCGCCGGACCAGGCCAAGGTCGATGATCTCGGCAATCAGTTGGTCTGGGAGACCCGCATCTTCGAGGACCGCGGGCGGGTGGTGAAATTCGTCTGCGAGGTGCCGACCGCCATCGATCAGCGCCTGTTCGCGCTCGGCCGCACCATCCAGCAGGAGCTCGATTGAGGCCTGCGACTGATCGCCCCGGGATCGTTAACGCGCCGCTTTGACGGTCTCTTCGGTAACAATCTCTTGGGCCACGCCGATCCGGAACAAACTGCGCTGCCCGCTCGTTGTCTCCAACTATATCTGAAGTTGGGAGACCTCCATGAAAGCAGCCAAGATCGTCATGACCAGCCTTGCCGCCGCGAGCCTGGTCACTTCAGCGGCTTTGGCCCAGCAATCCATGTCGGGAATGGTCACCAAGATTGACCGACTGAGTGGAACCATCTCGATCCAGCAGGCGCAAAGCGGCACGGTGGGCGCGTCCGGCGGCGCGATTCAGGAATACAAGGTGCCCAAGGGACAGTCGCTGGAGGCCTTCCACGCCGGTGACAAGGTCACGTTCACCACAACGGACAGCGACGGCGGCAAGACCATCAACAAGCTCGACAAGCAGAAGTAACGCCCGCGTGGCGCGTTTGGGGGCGGGTTCATCATTGCTCGCCCCCGCGCGGCTCGGGATCGGCATCCGCCAGCGGCAATTTGGCACGTCCCCATCCGTCGGTTCCCTCCGGATACCACGCCACGTTGCGGTAGCCGTAGGACAGCACGCGCTTGGCGACGTTCCACGACATCCAGCAATTCTCCTGGCAGTAGATCACGAGCAATCTGGTCGCCTCGCCGCCTGAGGCGCGGACGAGCCCGCGTCGCAGATAATCCTCCGTGGGCGCAGCGAGCTTGCCGTAGCCGGTGTCGGGCAGCCAGATGCTGCCGGGAATGTTGAGGTGCGGCCGTTCGCGCCACACCGTGCCGGCGGGCAGATTTGGCTTCGGCGCACGCGGCAGCACGTCAACGAAGGCGGCGGACTTGTCGCGCCAGATCGCTTCCGCTTCCGCGGTCGTAAGCACACGTGCGCCGGCAAGCGTCACCGGCACCGGCGCGCGGTAGTCCTCGGTGCGATAGCCCTCCGGCTCTGCGGATGGATCCTGCGCGCGGACAGGCGAAGCGGCGACGAACATCACCGCAAGCATGGCCGCGAGCCTGATCATGGTGATTTGGTTGCAGTCTCCGGCCCGATTGGACGGTCGTTCTCGTCGAGCAGCGGGACCCCGTAGTCAAGCAGGATCTTGTTGATCTCGGGCTGGTTCTCCTGGATCAGGCGATTGAGCTGGCGCTTCCAGTTCTGGTCGGACGCCCGCACGCCCATGCCGATGCGGTAGATCAGCTTCGGTCCCGTGGTCTCCTTGACCAGCGGCGTGATGTGCAGCGGCGGGTTGGCCTTCTTGGCGTAAAAGCCCGCCATCGGCCCCCACAGGATGCCGGCATCGATCTCACCCTTGGCGAGATCGTTCATCATCGCCTCGGCCGACGAATCGTAGCGCGTATCGATCATCAGCGGATAAGGCTTCGCATTGGTCATCAGGCCGTTGATGGCCATGTTGGTCGCGGGCGGCGTTCCCGCCACGATGCCGATATGCTTGCCCTTCAGCCGCTCGTCCTCGAGCGTCGTGACCTCATCGAGCCCAGTGCCCGGCTTGGCGACGATCGCATAGGCCGTGCGGTAATAGGGATTGGTGCCTTGCGCGAGGTCATCGCCTTGCGGAAAACCCATGATCACGTCGCAGCGATGCGCGCCGAGCGTCATCCGCACGAACCCGGTCGCCTGCGGAAAGAACATGTAGTCGAGCTTCTTTTGCAGTTTCCCGGCCAGCAGTTCGCCGATCTTGTTCTCAAATCCCTCGCCCTTGTCGTTCGAGAACGGCAGGTTGCGGGGATCGGCGCAGATGCGCAGCACGCGGGCATCGATGAGCTCGATGGAAAGTTCGCCCTGATCGTTGACCTGCGCGCGCGCAGTGCCGGCCAGACAGGTGATGAAGCCGACAAGCGCGAGCAGAACAGGACGGCATCCGACAATTCTCATTACGCGGTCTCCTCTTGATCGGATCGATCGCCGCCATCCAGCAATTGCCCGGCGCACCATGACGTGCAACAGGAATAATGATCGCGACCACGCCGCGTTGCTTGCTGCAGCGCAAACTGGAACGCGACGACATCGATCGCGCGTCCCGGAGTAACTGAGGCGGAAACATGGCTCATGGCGGTTCGGTGCTTGCGCTGCTCCTGATGCTTTGGGCGCCGACCATAGCGCGGGCGCAAGAGGTGGAATTGCCTGTAAGCGAAGTCGCTCCCGGAATATTCGTTCACACCGGGGTCACCGCGTTGATGACGCGCGAGAACGAAGGCGCCATCGCCAATGTGGGATTCGTGATCGGCGGCAGCGCCGTCGCCGTCATCGACACCGGCGGCAGCGTCCGCGAAGGACGACAACTGCTCGCCGCGGTCCGCAGCCGTACCGACAAGCCGATCCGCTACGTGATCAACACCCACGCGCATCCGGATCACAGCTTCGGCAATGCGGCTTTCGTCGGCGACGGGACCAGCTTCGTCGGCCACAAGTCGCTGCCGCGCGCGCTGGCCGCGCGCGGGCAATTCTACCTCGACGGGTTTCGCCGGACCATGGGCGATGAGCTGATCGACGAGGTGAAGATCGTCCCCCCGACCGTGCTGGTCGCGGACACGCTGAAGCTCGACCTCGGCGGACGGGCCCTCACCCTGAAGGCGTGGCCGCCCGCCCATAGCGACAACGACCTCACGGTCCTCGACGAGCAAACCAGGACCTTGTTCGCCGGCGACATGGTGTTTCTCATCCATATTCCTGTAGTCGACGGCAGCCTCAAGGGCTGGCTGCGTGCGCTCGACGAGCTCGCGGCGATCTCCGCCGAGCGCGTGGTTCCCGGTCACGGACCCGTGAGCGCGTGGCCGGCAGCGCTTGCCGACGAGCGCCGTTATCTTGCGGTGCTGGCCGCGGATGTGCGCGCACTGGTCGCAAGCGGCAAGCCGATTACGGCCGCGGCAGAGCACGCCGCAGCCGCCGAGCGGCCGCGCTGGCAATTGTTCGACGATTACAACGCCCGCAACGCAACTGCAGCATTCTCGGAAATTGAATGGGAATAGCTGTTCGTCCTATAGTGACGCGGCTGCATAGGATTTCGCGACCATGACCGGACATCGCGCCCGCCTGATTTGCATCGCAAGCTTGCTCACGATCGCGCTGGGCACACCGGCTGCGCCCGCGGCGGAGGCCTATGATCCCTGGCCGGGTCTCGTCCAGGACATCTTCAGCAACCGTCCGATGAATGACGGCAATGATGTCATCGGCATCGAGATGCCGATGCGCGCGGAAGACGCCGCGATCGTGCCGGTGACGCTGCGCACCAAGCTGCAGCCGAGCGACAGCCGCCGCGTCGTCGCGATCACGCTTGTGATCGACGAGAATCCGGCGCCGATGGCCGCGAAGTTCACGCTGGGGCCGGCCGCCAACGTCACCGAGATCTCGACCCGCGTCCGCGTCAACAACTACACCAATGTGCACGCCGTCGCGGAGCTCAGCGACGGCAAGCTCTATGTCAGCAAGGTCTATGTCAAAGCCTCCGGCGGCTGCTCGGCGCCGGCCGGCAAGAACGTCGAGGAAGCCAAGAACCGCCTTGGCCAGATGCGCTACCGGCAATTCACCAAGTCCGAACAGGGACCTGCGACCAGCACGCGGGAAGCCCAGATCATGATCGGGCATCCGAATAATTCAGGCCTGCAGATGGACCAGGTCACGCAGCTCTATATCCCGGCCTTCTTCGTCAACGAGCTGCACATCTGGCAGGACGACAGTCCGGTGCTGGCGATGGAGGGCGGAATCTCGATTTCCGAGGATCCCAATATCCGCTTCACCTACGTCTCGAATGGCGCCAAGCGCTTCCGTGCCGAAGCCAAGGACACCGAAGGGCACATCTTCGAACACGAATGGAAGGTCGAGAATCCCGGCACCTGACGCGCCGGCGATTCTCACGATCAACGCTGGAGTCCCGGTCCGATTGAATCGGAACGGGGCTCTAGATTTTTGTTTTGACGCGTTTTCTTCACGCGAACCGGGGTCCACTTCGCTCGAAAGCGCTCTAGAAGCACCTGACTTCGGCTTCGGCCTGGGCGCGCCTGAGGTCGTTGAGCGCATTCGCGGCCTGCTCGGACGAGCGGAACTGGCCGCCCAAATTGCCGCGCACCTGCGCCATGCTCAGCACGGTCTCGGCGGTGACGTAGCGGTCATAGGGGATGATCGAGGCGACGACGTCGATCGAGCAGGAACATTGCTCGATTGACTGCCGGGATTCGCCATTGGCCTTCATGCAACCGAACACATATTCCGCCCGCGCCGAGGTCGGATAGTCGTTGATCTCCTGGGCCCGCACGCTGACGGCCGTCCCGGCGAGCACCAGGATGGCGACAATCGGTCGTAGCATGCCAGCTCCTGCCATGGTCCTGCTTCCTCTTCTCTTTCCGCAAGCTATGCTATGGATGTTGATCAGAAAAGAAAACATTCGGGGAAGTGGCTCAAGAAGCGATGATCATCTCTGTACGCACGGTGTTGGCTGCGGCAGTTCTGGCGGTCATGCAGTTCGGCACCTCGTGCTACGCGCAGACCATCCGCGTTGCAGCGCAGAAGACCGGAACGCTGGCCTGGGAACTGGCCGTCATTCGCTCCCATGGTCTCGACAAGAAGGCCAATCTGTCGATCGACGTCGTCGAGCTGGCCAGCCCCGAGGCCGGCAAGATCGCGCTGCGCGCCGGCACGGCCGACGTGATGGTATCGGACTGGCCCTGGGTGTCGCGCGAGCGGTCGCTCGGCGCCAAACTGCAATTCTATCCCTATTCGAGCGCGCTGGGTGCCGTGATGGTCCCGGCCTCCTCGCCGGCCAAGACGCTCGCGGACCTCAAGGGACGCAAGCTTGCCATTGCCGGCGGGGCGATCGACAAGAACTGGCTGTTGCTACAGGCCGCATCGAAGCAGGACGGCGTCGACCTGAAGTCGCAGGCGACCATCGTCTATGGCGCACCGCCGCTGCTGGCCGCCAAGACGCTCGGCGGCGAGATGGACGCGACGCTCAATTACTGGAATTTCTGCGCCGCGCTCGAAGCCAAGGGCTTTCGCCGGCTCGCCGGCATGGAAGAGATCCTGCAAAAGCTCGGCAGCAAGGGCCGCATCGCCATGATCGGCTACGTGTTCGACGAGGCCTGGGCCAACGCCAACAAGGATCTGGTGGCCCGCTTCATCGCCGTGACGCGCGCCGCGAAAGAGCTTCTGGCGACCTCGGATGCCGAATGGGACGCGATCGCGCCGCTCACCGGTGCGCAGGATGCCGCAACCCTGCATGCCTTTCGTGAGCGCTACCGCGAAGGCATCCCGCGCCGTCCGATCGCCGAAGAGGAAGCGGATGCGCGCGTGCTCTACCGCGTGCTGGCGCAGCTCGGCGGCCGCGATCTGGTCGGCACGGCAACCGAGCTCGATCCCGGCACCTTCTATCAAGCGATCCCGGGAGACTAGCGGTGCTGCGTCTCCTCTCATTCGCGCTGTTCATCGCGACCTGGTGGATTGCCTCGCTGCTGATCGGTGATGCGAAGCTGCCGGCACCGCCGGCAGTGCTGTCGGTGCTCGTCGCCGAGGCCCGATCGGGCGCGCTGTTCGTCAATCTCGGCGCGACGTTGGCCCGCGTCGCGCTGGCCTTCACTCTTGCGATGGCGCTCGGCTCGGCGATCGGCTATTTGATGGGCCGCGTCTCGCTTGCCAATCGCCTTGGCGATCCCTGGCTGATCCTGCTGCTCAACCTGCCGGCGCTCGTCGTCATCGTGCTCGCTTACATCTGGGCCGGCCTGACCGAGGTCGCCGCGATCGCCGCGATCGCCATCAACAAGCTGCCGACCGCCGTCGTCACCCTGCGCGAAGGCGCGCGCGCGCTCGATCCTGCGCTCGACGAAATGGCGACGGCGTTTTCTTTTCCGCGCGGCCGCGCCTTTCGTCATGTGATCCTGCCGCAGCTTGCGCCCTACATCGCGGCCGCTGCGCGCTCCGGGCTCTCGCTGGTCTGGAAGATCGTGCTGGTCGCTGAATATCTCGGACGGCCGAACGGTGTCGGCTTCGAGATCGGCGTCGCCTTCCAGCTGTTCGATATCCCCTTGCTGCTCGCCTATTCGCTGAGCTTTGCGGGTGTCGTGCTCGTCATCGAAACCCTGCTGGTGCAGCCGTTTGAAACCAGGCTAACGCGGTGGCGGCTCCGTGCAGCTTGAGGTCAATATCACGGGCAAGAGTTTTGAGAGCGCGGCCGGGAAGCGGCACGACGTGCTCGACAACGTCACCTTCACGTTGAACGCTGGCGAGGTCGGCGTGCTGTTCGGCCCGTCAGGCTGCGGCAAGAGCACCCTGCTCCGGATCCTCGCCGGGCTCGACGGCAACTACCAGGGCCATGTCACGCGATCGCCGGGCATGCGCCTCGGCATGGTATTCCAGGAGCCGCGGCTGTTGCCCTGGCGTACGGTCGAGGAGAATGTGCGGCTGGCCGCGCCGCATGTCGGCGACAGCACGCTCTCTGCGCTGTTCGAGGTGCTCGAACTGGGCGCGCACCGCAACCATTTTCCCGCGGAGCTGTCACTCGGCCTCGCCCGCCGCGTCGCGCTGGCCCGCGCCTTCGCCATCGAGCCCGATTTCCTGATCCTCGATGAGCCGCTGGCCTCGCTCGACAATGCGCTCGCGGGACGGCTGCGCGACCAGGTCGCGACGCTGGTGGCCAGCCGGAAAATGATGACCTTGCTCGTCACCCACGATCTCGACGACGCCGTTCGCCTCGGCGATCGCCTGTTCTTCCTGTCGTCGCGGCCGGCCCGAATCCTTCACGTCGAGACCATTGCCGCACCACGCGCGACGCGCGGCGAGCCCGAGATCGACGAAATCAAGCGGCAACTCTCACAGTTGGACCTTGCAAATATGTGAGACGCCGTCATCCTTGGACGAAGCATAAGGGAGAGGCTGGATGTCGCGCGCGTTGATCGCTGTTGGTGTTGCGTTGCTTGTGCTGCCGGCGACAGTGCTCGCCCAAAGCAAGGGCAAAGGCATTCGGCTGTGGAATCTGACCAGCGCCACGATTTCGAGCTTTGAGCTGTCGCCGGCAGGCAAGAACGAGTGGGGTCCCAACCAGACGCTCAACGACAAGGACAAGGAGGTCGACCACGACGAGCGGCTGCGGATCACCGGCGTCGAACCCGGTCGCTACGACGCCAAGGTCGGCTACAGCGGCGCCAGGCAGTGCTTCGTTCGCGACATCGAGATCAAGGCCGACGCGGTGTTTTCGGTATCCGACAAGGACCTGAAGGACTGCAACAAATAGGAAGGCTAACCCGCCGGCGGCTCGCCGCCCGTGCCGGCCCGATCGTTGCTGTGCGGATATTCGCAACGCCAGCGCACCGCAGTCCATTTCGGATGTTCGCCGACCCATCGCGCGATGTAAGGCGGCGCGGCCATGGCGCATTGCTGCAGCGAGCCGTTCCAGTTGAACACCAGATGCTGCTCCTCGCAGGTGGCGGGCGACAGCACGGCACATACAGTGACGATCAGATCAATCGGGTTCATGCGCGATCCCCAAGCGTGCTCATGCAATAGATAACACGACGAAATACGTAATCCGCCAAGTCCGGGTTTCACAGCCCCGTGAAAAGTTGGGGAACCCGGTGCCAGAGGCTTCACGCTCTAGAAGTTCAAACCGTACACCAGCCGCGCCTGGTGGCGCTCGAAATTGACGAGGTCGAGGGCAGCGTTGCTCCCGGCCCGCTGCCCCCAGGCCTGGACGCTCCAGGTCGCGGTCAGGCGTGAACGTTCGGAGAGCTGGAAATAGGCGGTGGGCCCGATGAACAGCGCCTGCCCTGACAGTTCATCCAGGCCGATTCCTTCATACTTCCTGAAATAGCGCGCTTCGCCGCCGATCAGGATATCCGGCTTAACCCTGGCCATCAGGCCGAATGCCGCACCGATGGTTGCATCCTGATCCGCAGCGCCGGTGCGCGGCGTGCGCGTCCATTCCGGCTCATAGCTTAGGTTAAGGGCCGCGATGACAAAATTCGGGATCACCTCGCGGTCGAACGCGACCGTGAGTTCGGTGCCATAACTGCGGACCGCCGCGGCCGTCGTCTCGTCGACGCGATCGGCTCGCGTCTCCAGCGCGACCGTCATGCCAAAAGGTGCCGCCTCGCGATTCAGAAAGCGATAGCGGAAATCGACCGAGACGCTCTGCCACGACAGCTGGCGCCGATCGTCAAGACCGGGAACGCGGCTGATGTCGTATGCGCTGAATGACGTTCCGAGCTCGACGCGAAAATTCGGCGCGGGCACGAGCTCGAGCTCCATTTCCTGATTGAGCGTGCGATACCGGCCGCCGTCCTTGGCGAAGCGCCCGGTGGTCTGGCTCTGGAATTCACGCTCGCCGACATTGCCCACGTCGGAGCCGATCATGAAGCCGAAGATGTGCTCGGTATCAAAGTCCTCGGCATAGGCGCGAGGCGGCAGCACCGCCGCGATGCCGGCAACCACCGCGCACAGCATCCCCGCCCAACGCCCGGTCTTGATCTTTGGATTCATCGTCCCCGCACCACCGCCTCAGGCCACACTGTAGGACAAAGCAGCAAGGCCCGCCAATCGCGCAGGTGGTGTCGGTCTCAAGGTCTTGTGGGAAGGGTATGAGGGAAGCTGTCCGAGCGGCCGCATCAGGGCCCGCGAAAGACACTTTCCACAAAAGACGCCTGCCCGGCTCGATGCAGCGCGCTGCACGAGCCGGGCAGGCTGTCTCGCGTTACTTGTCTTAAGATTATTTGCGCGCTGCGCAGGCGTACATGTTGATTTCCATGCCCACCGGCACTTCGACGATCTTCGGTGTTTTCCAGGCCATTTCCTTCTCCCAAGTCATAAGTTGGCGCAAGCCTCGCGCCGCGCGGCAAGCTAGGGCTGCCTTTTCCAGGGCGCAAGCCGGCCGGGTAAGGACCCGACTTCGCTGCTGGACATGCCGAAGCGGACGACGGTTCGCTGACGTCTACCCGGCGTCGGGAACTCCGACACTGATCTGTCGGGCATTTTCCGGCTGCCGGGCGGCGACGCGCGGGTAAGGAGACCCGATTCATCCAGCCGCGTCTTGCCCAAGAGCGAAATCGCAACTTTTTTTGTTATGCGCGGAATCCTGCGTCAATATCCGGCAATCCGCCCCGGCAAAGTTCACCGGCTCGTAAGCTATTTGAGCAGGCGCAGCAGGGCCCGGCCGGCACGCGACTTCAACTCTTTCGCGTCCAGCGTTCCGTCATTGTCGGGATCGGCGGCCTTGAAGCGCTGCTCGACGACCGCAAGGTATTCGTCGAGCGTCAGGGTGCCGTCGTGATCCGGATCGGCAGCGGCCAGTTCTTTCGCGGTCAGCCGTCCGCGCAATTCGCGCGCGTCGAGCGTGCCGTCATGGTCGGGATCAAGCTTCGCGAACAGGTCGGCGGCAGCCTTCTTGGCTTCGGCAAGGTCGACCGTGCCGTCATTATCGGGGTCGAGCATCCTGAGCGCACTGCGACCGCCCGATGCGGCCAACGCGGGACCTGACAGGACAACCATAGCCAAACTCAGCGCAAGCGATCGGCGCGAAATCATCGTTCGTCTCCCGTAAGTGCCGCTCCGGCGAAGACACGGAGCGCCTGCGATCGGACCCTACCATAGCAGCTTCTTCAGCGGAGCTTCCCACGGTTCGTGTACGCGGCGAAATCCTGTCGGAATTCGGGTGGAAAGCGATTGCCTCACAGGCCATCTGTGGCGCTCTCGATTGCACCACAACGAGCGAGGTGACCCATGACCAGTATTTGCAGGAACGCATTGGGCTGCCTCGTTGCATTCGGTCTGATCGCGCCCGTGTCCGCGCAGACCCAGCACCCTGCCCCATCGGCGGAGGCAGTCCCGCAGCGCGTGCTCACCGGCAAGGAGCGGCTCGGCCGCAAGTGGACCGACGAGCAGCGTATCGATAATTGCAATGTGCCGCCGGACAAGCGGGGCGCGAAAGCGCGGCCGAGTGTCTGTCCCCCCACACCGTCAAGCTGACCGTTCGCGCTGCGGCATAACGGCGGGCTGCACTGGTGTAGCGTATTCCACGCGACGGTAAGCCACGGGCGCGTTTGCCAAAACCTGACGCCTTCGACCGGCCTCGCGCGGTTAGCGGGCGCTCGTTCACGTTTTCGTATTGACCCGTTTTGGTTTCAGGGGGATGGTTCCGTCCGCAACGTCAGGAATAGGCGTGCGGAAAAAGGTTCATTGGGAGGATATGATGAGACGTATTGCGCTGGCCGCGAGCCTCGTAATTCTTGCATCCTATGGGGCAAGCGCCCAGACCAGCGAGCAGTTGGTCAAGGGTGCGACTGATACATCGAACGTTCTCAATTATGGAATGGGCTACAATCTTCAGCGCTTCTCGACGCTGAACCAGATCAACAAGGACACCGTCAAAAATCTGGTGCCGGTCTGGAATTACAGTTTGAACGACGACCGCAGCGAGGAATCGCAGCCGCTCGTCTACCAGGGCGTCATTTACGTCACCACGCACAACGCCACGATCGCGATCGACGCCAAATCCGGCAAGCAGATCTGGAAGACCAAGGTCGAGTATCCCGCCGAGACGCCGCGTATCGTTTGCTGCGGCATCATCAATCGCGGTGCTGCTCTCTATGACGGCAAGGTGTTCCGCACCACGCTCGACGCCAATGTGATCGCGCTCGATGCCAAGACCGGCAAGGAGCTGTGGCGCCAGAAGGCTGCGGATATCAAGGAAGGCTACTCGATGACTGTAGCCCCGCTGGTCGCCGACGGCGTCGTGATCACCGGCATCTCGGGCGCCGAATTCGGCACCCGCGGCTTCATCGATGGCTGGGATCCTGCCACCGGCAAGAAGCTCTGGCGGACCTACTCGATCCCGACCCCGGACGAGCCCGGTGGCGACACCTGGAAGGGCGACACCTGGAAGCTCGGCGGCGGCTCGACCTGGATCACCGGCTCCTACGATCCCGAACTGAACACGGTGTATTGGGGCATCGGCAATCCCGGACCGTTCAATTCGGCGGTGCGTCCCGGCGACAACCTCTACACCTGCTCGGTGCTGGCGCTCGATCCGAAGACCGGCAAGATCAAGTGGCACTACCAGTTCTCGCCGAACAATCCGTTCGACTACGACTCGGTGGCCGAGATGGTGCTCGCCGACATGAACGTCGAGGGCAAGCCGACCAAGGTGCTGATGGACGCCAACCGCAACGGTTTCTTCTACGTGCTCGATCGCACCAACGGAAAGCTGCTCGCGGCCAATCCCTATGTGAACGTCAACTGGGCCACCGGCATCGACATGAAGACCGGACGGCCGATCGAGACCGACATCACCAAGGATGCGCGTGAAGGCAAGAAGGTCACGGTCTACCCGTCGATCCTCGGCGGCAAGAACTGGGAGCCGATGTCGTTCAATCCGCAGACCGGCCTCGCCTACGCCAACACGCTCGCCTTCGGCGGCAAGTACAAGGCCGAGCCGGTGACGTTCAAGCAGGGCGAATGGTATCTCGGCATGGATCTCACCGATCCCTGGGAATGGGGCACCGGACCGCGCGGCCATCTGAAGGCGATCGATCCGATGACCGGCAAGGCGAAGTGGGAAGCGCCGAGCGATATTCCGCGCTTCTCCGGCGTGCTCTCCACCGGCGGCGGCGTGGTGTTCTCCGGTCAGCTGACCGGCGAGTTCGAGGCGTTCGATGCCGATACCGGCAAGAAGCTCTGGCAGTTCCAGACCGGCTCGGGCATCGAAGGACAACCCGTCACCTGGCAGCAGGACGGCGTGCAGTATGTCGCCGTTACCTCCGGCTATGGCGGCGTCTATTCGCTGTTCTCGGGCGACGAGCGGCTTGCCAAGGTCCCACCCGGCGGCTCGCTGTGGGTTTTCGCGGTCAAGAACTGAGCGCGGAGCACACGTGACTGAACGAGTAACCCTGTTGACGGCGGCGATCTTCGCCGCCGTCGCGACAGCCTTGATCATGTTGATCCCGGCTGCCGCACAGCAAACCACCGCAATCGACCTTCAGGGTCAGGCCGACCAGGGCAAGGTCACCTACGCCAAGAACTGCTCGCATTGCCATGGGCCCAACATGGTCAACTCCGGCACCATCACGCCGGACTTGCGCGCGTTTCCCGACGACAAGACGCGCTTCGTGACCACCGTGAAGCAAGGCAAGAACGGCAAGATGCCGCCCTGGGTCGACATCCTGAACGAGCAGGAGATCGCCGACGTCTGGGCCTTCGTGTCGAGCCGGAGGACCCCATGAGGGCCCTGCTTGCGGGCGCCGCGACGGCTCTGCTTCTTGCCATGCCGGCGGCAGCACACGCTGCCGACGACCCGCTCAAAGTATGCCTCGACGAGGATCTGCCGCCGCTGTCGGCGCATCATCGCGGCAAACCGGATGCCGGCTTCGACGTGGCGCTCGCGCAGGCCATTGCCGAGCGGCTTGGACGGCCGCTCAAGATCCAGTGGTTCGAGAGCAAGCTCGATGAAGATTCGAGCCCCGCGCTCGAAGCCAATGCGCTGCTGTCGGACGGGCGCTGCTCGCTGGTCGGCGGCTACGCCCTCACCAAGGACTCGCTGAAGGCGCCCGGCGTCACGACGGCCAAGCTGCCGGACTTCGACGGCGCCACCCGCGAGGATCGCCGCCGGCGGATTCCGATCGGGGTGCTGGCGCCAAGCCAACCCTACATCTATTCACCGATGACCGTCGTCCTCGGTCCCAAGGCCAAGGACAAGATCAAGGAGCGCAAGATCACCGATATCGGCGATCTCGCCGGCCTTCGCCTGACGATCGAAAGCGGCACACTGGGCGATGCCATTCTGATGACCTTCGACAAGGGAAGGCTGATCGACGACATCACGCACCTCGTTCCGGGGCGCAGCGACCTGTTAGGCGAACTGGAACGCGGCGAATTCGACGCCACGCTGCTCGACCTGCGCCGCTTCGACGCCTACCGCGCTGAACATCCCGACACCAGGATCACGGCCTCGGGCTACTATTATCCGATCGGCGCCAACCGCGGTTACGTTGCGCTCGAAACCGACAAGGCGCTGCTGGAATCCGTCAACAAGGTCCTCGCCGATCTGCAGGCCAAGGGCACCATCGCCGAGTTCGGAAAAGCCGCCGGCCTCACCTGGCTTCCGCCGCGCGAGCCGATCATCCTCGGCGATGTCTGGCTGAAGATCCTGAACCGGTGATGCCGGCGATGGCTATCGCAAATAGCTCGCCAGATTCATGCTCTGGATCTTGGAGATCGCCGAATAGGACGCCGTCAGCTGCGCCTGATAGGTCGAAAGCTGCGCCGTCACGGCCGCAACGTCGACGCTGGTGAGGTCCGTCGACAGCGTCTTCGCAAAATTTTGGTAGTCGCTCTGATTCGTGCTGGCGGTCTCGATCTGCGACGCCGCGGTCGACAGCTTTGCCTGCACGGTGGACGTCGCATCCAGCGCATTGCTGGCGAGGTCGAGTGCCTGCGAGACATCGCTCGACGACAAATTCGAGCTGTTGCCGACGTATTTCAAGAGCCGCATCACCTGCTCGAACGCCGGATTGTCGGCGGTGATGCCGTAGGAGATCGACTGGCTGTCCGACACGCGCACGGACGCGATCTCGCCGTCGCCCTTGTAGTAGCTGGTGTCTGATGTCGTCAGCGATCCGGTGCCCGTCCCATAGCTCGACAGGTCGGCCGGCGCGGTGTCGGTGCGGGCGCCGCTGAAGACATATTCGCCGTCATACTGAGTGTTGAGCAGCCCCTGCATCTGCGCCATGGCCTGCTGCGCATAGTTGATCACCGATGCCGTCGCCGTGCTGCTGCCGGTGGTGGCTGCGCTGAGCTGGGTCCGCAGCTGCGTGATGATGTCGGTCACCGAGCCGACCGCCGAATACATCACCTGCACCTTGTTGTCGGCGAGTTGGCTGGCATCGATATAGGACTGCGCGCGCGTCACCGACACCTGCAAATTGATGACGCGTCCGGCGCCGGAACCGTAGCCGCCGAAATCCTCGGACTGCAGCCCGGAGGACTCCTGCACCTGCTCGTTGGCCATCACCGCCTGAACCCGCAGCGCGTTTGAGATCATCTGGTCCGACTGTGCAAAGGTGGCAACACGCATCATCATGACGACGGCCTCGGGCTCAGCTGGCGCTCATCGCGGTCATCAGCGCCGAAAACATGGCGTTGATGGCGGTAATGATCTGGGACGCGGCAGCATATTTGTTCTGCAACGCACTCAGATTTGCGGATTCCTCGTCAATGTTGACGCCGGACTGCGACGACAGCGAATTCGCATAGGTCGACTGCGCCGTCTGCTTTGCGGTATACGCCGCCGATGCCTGGGTCGCCTTGCCGGCGACGTTAGCAACGATCGCGGCCGCGTAGTCCGTAAAAGAGCCGGTGGTCGCGCCGAGGCCGCCGGCCATGCCGAAATTGGTCGACCCCGTCAGCGCGCTCGAGAGCGCGTTCACCACCGTCGCCGAGCCCGGCGACAGCACCGAGTTTCCGGCCGTCAGCGTGGACGACGCATCGAGCGTCGCCGTCGGCAGCGCCGCCGTGCCGTTCAGAATGTCGCTGCGAACGGCGATGTCGGACGCGCCGGTCCCTGTGATCAGGTCGTTGAACCCGAAGTAATCCGAAAAGCCCTCACTCGAACTGCCGACCGAGCTCGTCATCTCGTTGATCGCAACGCCGTTGCCGGATGTGGTCGCCGAGATCGACAAGTGTCCATTGGCATCGACCGAAGCTGACAGCCCCGAGATACCGTTGATCGCAGTGGCGAGATCACCGACCGTGGCGTAGGATGACAGATCGAGGTCTTGGTACGACACCAGGTTGCCGCTCTTGTCCGCAACCGCGATGCGCACCGTGCCGGTTGCCGAGAACGGTGTCGTGCTGCTCACGGGGGCAGTTCCGGTCAGGCTGGCCGGCGGCGGCACCGATGTGCCCTGGTTGGACACAGCGTTGACGGTCGCGGTCAATTGCTGAGCCAACTCGTCGAGCTGCGACTGCGCCGCCGGCAGCGTCTGGTCGCGCAGCGTGATCAGCGCACTGACCTTGCCTGAGGAGATCTGCGAGGTGATGTCGACCCCGTTGACGGTGATACCGCTGAAACCGCTCGACGATCCCGCGCTATACGTCGTCGACGCCGTGACGCTGGGCAGCGCCGTATAGCTCAGCGGATGCGCCGTGCTATCGACCAGCGCCTGCCCCGAGCCAGTATAGACCTGCAGATCGCCGCTCGACGTGGTGAAGTAGCTCACATTCATCATCGACGCGAGATCCTGCAGCGCGCTGTTGCGCTGGTCCTCCAGATCGGCCGTCGACTGCCCGGCTGCCGCCTGCTGCCTGATCTGCTTGTTGAGGTCGGAGATCTGCTGCAGGTCGGAATTGATGTCGGTAACCGACGATGCGATGTCCTGGTCGGCATTGGAGCGCAGCGTCTGGATGCCGCTCGAGGTCTGCTGCAATTGCGTCGTCACCGCCGCAAGCGCGCTGACGGCGTTCGATTGCAGCGACGCACTGCTCGGCGTGCTCGCCAGCGACGACAACGCCGACTCGAATGCCGCGATCGTGTTGGCCAGCGAGGTGCCCGTCGTGGAGCTGTCCGAGCTCGATGTGCTGCCATAGAGCTGCTGGAGCTCGGTCAGAAAGCTGTTGGTGGTGTCGGCGGCGCCGAGATCGGAATCGGCCCCGACCAGCGACTTCAGGAGCAGCTTGTCGACCGCGCTGCTGATCCCTGTGATCGTGACGCCGGTACCGACACCGGAGGTGACGCTGCTGCTCTGGTTGGCGGTCTTCTCGGTATAGCCCTTGGTGTCGGCATTGGAAATATTGGCCGAGGCTACGCTGATCTGCACCTGCGTGGCTGACAGCCCGCTGAATGCGATGCTTCGTGCAATATCGAGCGACGACACGACCCACTCCCTCCGGCGTCGGCCCGATCAGGCCCGCACATTGGTGCCGTAGGACATCGCCGGCGTGACGCGACGGCCGCCGGCGCCATAAGGCGATACGTTGGCGATCTGCTCGCGGATCGCCTGCATGATGGCCTCGATCCTGCGATTGCTGGCATCGATCGCCGCGCGCAGCCGCATCACGTTCTCGTCCATCGCCATGCGCAGCTTCAGGATCCGGTCCATCAGCTGCTCGCGCAGCACGCGATCCTGAACGTGGAGATTTGCCGTCTTGCCGACCGCCTCCGCCACACACTGCTCGAACAGGGTGGCAAGGCGGTGCTTCTCGTCGACCTCCTTCAACCGCGAGGCCGGCAAGCCCTTGGCGAGCTCGACATTCTCCTCGTTCACGATCGCGATCAGATTGTCGATCAGCGCGATCAACGACCTTGCGCGCTCGTCATTGCCCGCGGGATTGATCTTGATGTTGCGTTCCGGTGTCATGTCATCGCTCCCGTTCAAGCTAGTGTCCGCGACGCAGGGCGCGAACCGATTGTGCGCTGCGCCCGTACGCGGTGATTGCCGTTACCCGGACCGCGGCCCGGTTGAGTTCCCGGTCGAGCCGCGCGCATTCGTGCATCAACTGGTCCCGCAACGTTCCGACATCGTCGAGCAGCGCACGGAGCTGCGCCCGATCGTCCGACCGGACCGAAGCGGCCCTCGCCTTCAGCCGCTGAAGCCTGACCAGCAAGCGGTCATTTTCCTTTTCGGTCATCACCGCGACACCGCCGAGATCAACGTATCGAACATCTTGTCGACGGTGGTGATCACCTGCGACGCCGCCGAATAGGCCTGCTGCGCCGAGATCATGTTGGAGAACTGGCCGCTGGTGTCGGTGGTGCTCGACTCCAGTTCGCTGCCGTAGATCGTTCCGGCACCGTTGGTGCCCGACGTCTGCAGCGTGGCGTTGCCGGAGGCGGCCGTCGCGGAGTACATGCCGTCGCTGGCCGCGCTCAATCCGTTGGGGTCGCTGAAGGTCGCGACCGCAATCTTGTAGATCGCGATCGTCTGCCCGTTGGAGTAGGTCGCGTCGACCACGCCACCCTTGCCGATCGAAATGCTGCTCAGCTTGCCATAGGGCAGACCGTCCGACGTGATGCTGGTGAGATCGACGGCCGGCGTGGTCTCGCCTGACGAATACTGCGTGAGGCCGTCGGTCTTGCCGGCCGTGCCGAGATTGAGCGTGATGGCGTTGGTGCCAGAGCTGTCGGCCGCGCCATCCTTCCAACCGGTCACCGAGATTGTTGGCGGACTCGGGGTGGTTGAGGCGAGCGAGCCGTCGCTGTTGAAGGTGATATCCACCGTATCGGTGATCGCGTCGGCGCTGTCTGTCGTGGAGTCCGACGCCAGCTTCGGCGTCTCGAAGCTAGCTTGCCAGCTGTTGTCGGCGGTCTTTTTCCAGTCGATCTGGATCGTGCTTGCTGTGCCAAGCGAATCGTAGACCGTCATCGGCTATTGAAGGTCGCACCGACGGCGGCATCGGCCGGCAGGTTCGCCGCGACCGTGGTCTTGGTGGTGGCGCTGCCGCTGGTGGAGGCAACCTGCGTGTTGATTGGCCCGAGGCTCGCGGCGGAGGCATTGCCGATGATGTTGCCGTCAGCGTCGGTGCGCCAGCCCTCGAGGTAATTGCCGTTGTTGACGAGATAGCCCAGATTGTCGGTGGTGAACGCACCGTTGCGCGTATAGGAGGTGGTGCCGCCAGACGTCGCGTTGGTGGTGACGAAGAAACCGCTGCCCTGGATCGCAACGTCGGTGGCGTTGGTGGTCGCGGACAGCAAGCCCTGCTGGGTGATGTTGGCGCGGCCGGACACCGTGACGCCGCCGGACGTATATGAGGTGGCGCTGTTCGACGCGGTCACCAGATCCTGGAACATCGCCGACGTGGTCTTGTAGCCCGTGGTATCGGCGTTGGAAATGTTGTCGGAAATCATTGCCAGCGACTGGCTCTGCGCATTGAGCGCCGAGATCGCCGAGGAAAGAGCACCAGTGAGACTCATGATATTACTCCGGTAGCAATCAGGACGTGACGCCGATGATGTTGGCGGCGCTGACGGGCACGCCGTTCACGAGCAGCGAGGGCGTCGAGCCGGAGGCATCGATGCCGGTCACCGTTCCCGTCATCGTGGTGTAGCTGAGCAGCGAGTTTCCGGCGGAGTCGGTCGCAGTGACCTGAATCGTGTACTGGCCGCCGTCCTTGAGCTGGGTGCCGTCGGAGGTCTGGCCGTTCCAGGTGAAGGTGTTGGAGCCCGCGTTTCCGGTCCCCTTGCCGCTCCACACCGTATTGCCCGAGGAGTCCTGGATCGTAATCGCAACGTTGGAGGCGGCCGAGGTGAGCGTGTAGCCGAAGGTCGCCGAGCCGTTGGTCAGCTCCGACGTGTTCGTCTTCGCCTCGACGGTGTGGCCGATATAGTTGACCGAGTTGAGCGTCACGAGACTCGAGAACGAGCTCGCCAGCGACGTCATGCTGGCGTTGGTCGACTGCTGCTCGGTGAAGTTGGCGTAGGAGGTGAGCTGGTTGATGAAGTCGGTCGTGCTGGTGGCGTTCAGCGGATCCTGATTTTGCAGCTCGCTGACGAGAAGGTTGAGGAAATCGGTCGAACTCATCCCCATCGACGCGCTCGACGACGAGCTCGACGTGGTAGAGGTTGCAGCAGAGGTTGCCGAGGAGACGGTCATGACAAGGCTCTCTTCGCCGCGGGATGCGCGACGGAACGCGGTGGAACATTCGGGTCGTGATGTCGTTCGCAGATAAAACGGATGACGCGCCGATTTCAGGCGCGGATTCATCCGCCCGGAATAACTTGATGAATCGGCAGAATTTGCCGTGTCCGTTGCGGGCTCATGGCTCGCAGGCGTGCGCAAGCATCTCGCCGCGAAGGCACGCGGATAGCTGCAACGGCAATGCGGAACGTCTTAGAGCGAGTGGCTGATCGGCAGATCCGGCTCGCCGAGCATCAATGCCGGCGGCGTCATTGCGGGCAACAGGCAGAGGGCCAGCAGCAGCGCAGGCAGCACCTTGCCTTGCGGTGCGGATCGGCCCGGCGGTTGTGCATCGTTCGGCTGATCGTCAGCCGGGGCCGGCCCCGAAATAGGCTTCTGGGGCAATTTCGCCGCCGCGGTCACGATGCGGTCGGCAAGGCCCTTGGGTGCGCGAACCGGCGGCGCCGCGAGCGCGCGGCGTACCGCTCCCGCCTCCTCGTAGAGTGTCCGCGCCTCAGCCGAGGATGCAAGGAGCTGGACGGCGGCAAGACGTTGATCGTCGGGCCAGCGGGACAGATCCTCCCCCAGCCGGTCGATCAGGTCTTCGAATGTCGCAACATCCATCGCGCGCGCAGATCCAGCCTCGTCGCCAAGGCTGTCATAAAGCATTCGCGGGATGGCGGAAATCAATTTCCGCCGCTGTCGCGTCAGGTCCAGCATGGTGCTCGCCGGGCGGCTATTTTCCTCAACCAGGGCGCCGCCCAAGCCCCTGCTGCGCCGGCTAAACGCCCTCGCCGGGTGATTCGCGGCTCTCTCCGGGCTCAGCGGCCGGCGGCTGATTCGAGCGTCCTGTCGAGTGCCCTGGCCTTGGCGGCCTTGCCGGCGGTCGCCTCGACGAACTTCCAGGCGTCGCGCAATTCCACCAGGCTTGCGATGATGCGCCGGAAATTGTCCCTGGCCTGCGGCCGGCCATAGGAGCGCAGGCACGCCATGATCAGGGCGTTATAGGTGCGGTAGAGACGATCGGCCATCGCGCCGCCGCGGGTGAAGTCGAGATTGTGGCTCAGCCCGCGCAGGATCGCGGTCGCCCGCGTCAGATAGATGTGCCCTTCCTCGAATCGTTTCGCCTCGTGCGCGTCCAGCGCCTTCTGCAACAGCGTGATCGCGCCGTCGCACAGCATCACGACCGCCTTCAACGGCGGCACCGCCACCGCGGCGGATCGATAGGCATTGTTGGCTTGGTAGGCGGTCGCGTTCTGGGTCATTAGTTACTCGATGATGCGTCTAGGAGTGCTTTCAGGTAGCCCAGCGTGTTGTTCGCGCTTTCGATGGCCGCCTGGTAATTGGCGTATTGAACCTGCAGCTGGGCCTTGAACGTCGCCGCATTGCTCTGAATGTCGCTGACCTGGGACTGCAGGTCGGTATCGCGCGACTGCAAGTTGGTGATCAGCGTCTGCAGCTGACCGCTGGTGCCGGAACTGGTGTGCGCGAGCTGGTAGAGTTCCGTCGCGAGGCCGGACGACGATGTCACCGTGATCGACTGCGAGGTCGAGCCCGTATAGGTGAAGGCCATGCCAGCGTAGATCGTGCCCGAATTGCCGATGATGGTGTTACCGACCACCGAAAAGCCGGAGCTGTCGCCGCCGACCGAGGCTCCGGTCAGCATACCGGTGGAGTCCACCGTGAGGTCGAGCGTGAAGGATTGCGGCGATGTGCCGGTATTGACCACACTGAGCTGGCTGGAGGAAGTGTTGGTCTGCGCCGACAGCAATTGGGTGACGCCGGCGAGATTTTGCGTCAGCACCGTCGACAGCGTGCCGGTATCGAACTGGATCTCGTTGTTCTCGTTGAAGGACAGGCCGAGATCGGCCATCGTCATGCCGCCGACCGTCCCGCTGAGCACCTGCTGCAGCTGCGTCATGATATCGCGCATCGTGCTGTCGCCGAACAGCACCGCGCTTGATGCGGCCGTGCCGTCGGAGTTCTGCGCCGACTGCGCGATCACCTGGTCGCGAAATGCGTTGTAGTTGGTGACGAAGGTCTGCAGCGCGGACGTGATCTGGCTGGTGTCGGTCTCGATGCTGATGTTCAGGCTGGTGCCGCTCGGCGTCGGCTGCAGCAGGTCGAACGTGACGCCGGACAGGACGTCGGAAATGTCGTTGGTGTTCCGCGTGAGCGCGATGCCGTCGAGGGTGAACTCCGCGGACTGCGACTTCTGCAGCACGTCGGTGAACGCTCCGGACGTGTCGGTGACGCCGAGCTTGTTCAGGATGTCGTCGCCCGACGTCGACGAATAGGTGATGTCGGCGGCGTCCTGTGTCCCCGTCAGCACCATCTCATAGGACCCGCTCGACACCTGGACGATCGAGGCCTGGACGTTGGTGGTCGAGGTCTGGGCGTTGATGGTGTCGACGACATCCTGCATCGACATGCCGCTGGTGATCGAGATCGCCGTGCTGGTGCCGCCGGACAGGCCGAGCGAAAAAGTGCCGGACAGGCCCAGCGCCGTCGAGCTGCTCGACTGTGAGGCACCGATCACCTTCTGCGCGGTCGCGAGCTGGGTGATCTGGAGCGTGTGATCGCCGGTCGCCGAGCCGCTGTTGACGCTCATGTTGAGCGCCGACGAGGCGCTGACGTCACCGGTGGACGAGATCGTCGCCGCCCGCGTGGCGAACGCGTTGGTGGCAATCGAATTGATGATCGAGGTGCTGAGCGACGACAGACCCGTGGCCAGCGTGGACAGCTCGGTCTGGAGGGATTGGTAGGCGGTGATCTTGGCCTGGTTCGCGGTGATCGTCGCGGTGATCGAGGTCGCCGCTGTGAGCTTGGCATTGACCTCGGCCTCGATCAGGGCATCCCAATCGATGCTGGTCGAATTGGTCGTGCCGGTCGTTGTCACCGTACTGGCAGAACTGGTCGACGTGGTGCCCGATGTGCTCGAGGTGGCGCTGCTAACCGTCATGTCGACACTTCCGCCGCGATAGGAATCGGGCCGGCATCATGCCGGCCCGACCGGTCTTTCGAATTAGCCGAGCAGCTTCAGCAGGTACTGCGGCATCTGGTTCGCCGCGGTTTCTGCCGAAACCGCGGCCTGGGTCTTCACCTCGGCCGAGGACAGCGTCGCCTGCTCGGAGGCGATATCGACGTCCTTGATCGCCGAGTTGGCCGATTGCAGGTTCTGGGTCTGGGTCGAGATCGAGTCGGCGCTGAAGTTGAAGCGGGATTCCTGAGCACCGATCTCGGCACGTGCGGACGAAACCTTGTCGATCGCGGTGTCGAGAGCCGTCATCGCGCTGGTGGCGCTCGACAGGCTGGAGACGTCGAGCGACGTCACGGACAGCGACGAGGCCGTGAGGCTCGTCAGCGTGATCGTGATGGTGTCGGCCGAGGTCGAACCGACCAGCACAGAGACGCCGGAGGAGAACACGCTCGAACCGTCGAGCAAGCTCTGGCTGCTGTAGCGGGTGCCACTGGCGATCGAGTCGATTTCGCCCTTGAGCTGTGTGAATTCCGAATTGATGTAGGCGCGGCTGGAATCCGCCACGGTGCCCGAGGCGGACTCGGAAGCCAGCGACTTCATGCGGGCCAGGATGTCCGAGATGTTGGAGGCGCCGCCGTCGGCGGTCTGCAGGATCGAGGTCGCCTGCGCCGCGTTGGTGGCGGCCTGCTGCAGCGTCGTGATGTCGGAGGAGATGCGGGTCGAGATCGCTAGGCCCGCCGCGTCGTCGGAGGCCGAGGTGATGCGCGAGCCGCTCGACAGCTTCGACAGCGCGCTGGTTTCCTGCTGCGAGTTGATGTTGAGGTAACGGACCGCGGAGTTCGCGGCGGTGTTGGTGGAGATTGCCGGCATGAGTAGCTCCTGTGCTGATGGGGCATGGCATGCCGCATCGTGAAATAGAGAGGTGACGCGGATCCAGCCCCCGTCCGCCCGATCAAACGGGTCGGCCGCCGGTGGTCAGGCGCAAAATCTTCAGAAGCCGGAATTTATGGTTAGCAGTCGGTAAACGCGCCGCGCAGCTCGCGCTCGTGCCGCTTCAGCATCTCGCGCAGCTGCTGCCGTCCTCGCTTCAACAGCGACTCCACCGCGGCCACAGTCGTGTCCATGACCTCGGCGATCTCGCCGTTGCTCATGTTCTCATGATAGGACAGGATCACCGCGACGCGCTGCTGCTCGGGCAGCCGCTGCATCGCGACCTCCAGCAGATTGCCGATCTCGTTGCGCTCGATGACGGCGGAGGCATCAAGCTGAGTGTCGGCGACCTCGGGCACGACATCGACATTCTCGGTGCGCGGCTTGCGGCGCAGATCGATGCAGCGGTTGCTGACGACGCGATAGAGCCAGGTCGAAAACTTGGCGCGGCCATGCTGCCAACGGCCGCGATGCGTCCACACCTTCAGCATCGTGTCCTGCACGACGTCTTCGGCGTCGGCGGCGTTGCCGACGATGCGCAGCGCGATCGCGTAGGCGCGATCGACATGACGTTCGACCAGAGCGCGAAACGCCGTCTCGTCGCCGGCGGCGAGGCGGTCGAGCAATTCCTTGTCTTCGTCGTGGATCTCGACGGTGTCGAGCGGGCCCGCATCGGCAACGGTGGGGACGTTGCTCCACGGAGCAGCCGCCTCGGCCGGCGCAACCGCGGCCGGCGTGGCCTCCACTTCGGCCGGTGCCCTCATATCAAGCGCGTAACTCATCCGCCGCTCTCCAACCAACGCCGCTGGCACACATTCCATGCGGCTTCTGAGCGTTGAACGAAGGGGGCCCGCAAACCAGGCGAACTTTTTTCGTTATTTTTCAAGTGCTTAGCTGGATGTTTTTGCCGACCGCCCGGCAAAAGCTGCCGCTGCGCGGAGGCGCAGGGAAAAATTCGACGGAGTTTGGAGCAGTCGTTCAGCATCGCCTCGCATTTCCGCGGGAGAGATCGTCGCGTCGGAAAACGCTGTTGTCACACCAACTAACGCCACGCGAACAATTGCATGCGCGGAGCATGCGAGTGATTCATCGCCGTTGGTCGCCATCCTGCATTCGACGATTGCGACTAGGCAATTTTTTCCGAATCACTGTTTCGACGTTATCGGATTTTTTGAATCTGTCAGTCGCGAAGCGCGCGTTTTCGAATCCCGCATCAACTTTTTTGAACTGTCGCGCCTGATTTGTCTCATGCGCGCGTTCAACGCATGAGGACTGGCGGGAATTTTGCGCATGACGATCATGACGGTCGACGCGACGCGTCGAGCGCAGAATGTTTCTGCATGTTCATTCGATGTTTTCGATACATTTCTGTTGCGCGCCTGCACGACGCCGGATGGCGTATTTGAAAGGGTTTTTCAGCGTTCCTGCATTGCTGAAAAATTTCCGAACATGTCCGCCGGTTTCGTTCAGCATCGAATCCAGGCGGAGGCGCGGGCGCGCAAGGTATCGCAGGAGCGGTGCGGCTCAACTGAAGTGCGCATCGCCGACATCTACAAATACTTTCCGTTCAGGCTGTTCGGCCTGAGCCGCGATGCGCTGCACGATCTCGCGCAGATCGAGTTCGAGACCGAACTCGAACTGTGCCGCGTCAATCTCGAAATGCTCGAGCAATATCTGGACATGAAGCGCGGCGGTTTTCGCGTCGGCTTCATTTCCGACACCTACTGGAGCACCGACCAGCTCGCGCAGCTGCTGCATTCCTGCAGTCCCGGGCTGAGCTGGGATTTCCTCTATGCGTCCTGCGATCACGGTAGTAGCAAGAGCGAAGCGCTGTTTAAGGCCTATCTTGCCGAGCAAGGCATCGAAGCGGCAAGCTCGTTCCATGTCGGCGACAACCACACCGCCGATATCAAGGGGGCGCGCCGTCACGGCATCCGTCCGCGCTACTATCCGCAGGCCGGCGCGGCATTGGCCTCCAAGTTTCAGCGCGAGACATCGATCTTCGAATTGCTGTGTCCCGATCAGCCGTCGCGGCTCGATTGCGGCGCCCGCACGCTTCGGCGCGCTGTGACGGCGAAGGGCGCGGAGCATTCTCCCGCTTTCGACCTCGGCGTGACCGTTCTCGGCCCCGTGATGGCGGCGTTCGATGCATTCATTGCCGCCCGGCGCACTGCGCTTGCTCGCGACGGCGCGCGCGTTGCGGTCGGATTCCTCGGTCGCGACGGTCTGCTGCCGTATCGGGTCTGGCAGGCAAACCACGGCGAGACCGGCGCCTATATCGAGATCAATCGTCGCGTCAGCCTGGTCGGGTCTGCTGACACGCTCGAACCGCTCTGTGAGCTGCTGAACCGGGTCGTCAAGATCGACGCGGCGACCTTTGTCGACATCGTCAAGGTGCAGCCGCCCGCCGTGATGAAGTTCTTCGCGCAGTATCCCGACGGCATTGCGAGCGGCCGCGAACTCGCCGACGCCCTGCCCGATCTGATGGACCCGCGCGAAATCACCGATATCGCTGCCGGCGTCCGGACCCGTCTGCTTACCTACCTTCGCGCGAAGATGCGGGATTTCGACGGCTGCACCGATCTGATCCTGGTCGACCTCGGCTATTCCGCAAGCGTGCAGAAATCGCTGCGGCGCATCTTCGATCGCGAGGGCATCCGCATCCGCCTGCACGGCGCCTATCTGCTGACGCTTGACGATGCCTTCGACGACATCGCCGATGACGATACCGCGGAGGGACTGGTCTCGGATCGCATCGTCACGCCGCACGTCAAGCGCATGCTGATCCGCAACGTCGCATTGCTGGAACAGCTGTGCTGTTCCAGTGAAGGATCGGCGCGGGATTATCGTGACGGTGACGTGTTGCGCGAGGGTGATCAGCGCCCGGCCGCCCAGCTGGCGCTCGCGAGCGAGGTGCAATCCGGGACGCTGGCCTATGTTTCGCGCGCCCGCGAGCTGGCATCACGCTACGGATTGCAGCCCGATGCCGACCCCGCGGTCGCGGCGCGCTGGGCCGCCGCCGTGCTGGGACGCCTCCTGCTGCTGCCGGACGACGATGAGCTCGCGTTGCTCGGCGGCATCAAGCATGACGTCAATCTCGGCACCCAGGCGCTGGCGCCATTGCTCGATGCCGACTTCATCAATGATTGCATCATCGCCGGCGGCCTCATGACCGCCTGCACGGC